>NZ_CP173357.1:4015000-4094424 GCF_047456275.1 Acetobacterium carbinolicum | reverse complement strand
TAAATGAACCTCCAATTTCTAATAAATTTAAGTCGTGTCGTTGTGGATAATAGTTTAACTTATGCACAGAGAATCTATTTTAATGTGAATAGGCAAATAAATCAAGCAAATTATAAGAAACATTGTTGATAACTTAAAAAAGTTTTACCAATAAAAAAGATAGGAATGAATGGAAAGTTCAGAAATATCGACAAGTTATCCCCAATTAATCCACAAAACATTGGTATTTGTGGATTAATTGACTAAATTTAAAGAACTTATCCACAATTTGGTTGATGAACCTAGTATAACAAATTGTGGTGAGTCATTCAATATAATTAAAATAAACATAAACCTTGCTAAAAACCTTTAGATTTGATAATATGACTTGACATAAAATAAGTGAGATTATATAATTCTAGGGTAAAAGTCTTATTAGCTTATAAACAAATGAATATAAAGGTTTAGTCAGGGGGTGTCGAAATGAAGAGAACTTATCAACCAAAAGTTAGACAACGAAAAAAAGAACATGGTTTCAGAAAAAGAATGTCTGCAAAAAGCGGTCGGCTTATTTTAAAGAAGAGAAGACAAAAAGGAAGAGAAAAATTATCAGCATAATCCTTTGTAGACCGTTTATCAAAAGCGGTCTTTTGTTTAATAAAAATTAGGAGAATTCCTTTGGTGAAAATAAAGTCCCTGAGCAAGGAAAATGAATTTAAACGTGTTTTTAAAATTGGGGATGTCTTCGGAAATAAAATCTTTGTGATTTACTTTCTAAAAAACGAAGCGCAGACCAATCGTTTAGGGATAATTGTCAGTAAAAAGGTTTCTAAAAAAGCTGTAATTAGAAATAAGGTAAAAAGACGAATAAAAGAGGCATATCGTCATAATGAAGATTCTTTTAAAATGGGGTATGATATTATTCTAATTGCTAAGGAATCCATTAAAGAAGTGCCGTACAGTAGTTTGGAAAAGTCGTTAAAACATTTGTTTTATAAGAAGAATCTCATGAGGCCATAGGATGTTAAAAAAATTCCTGGTGTTAATTGTTAGAGGATATCAGAAATTTATTTCACCTCTTTTAGGAAATAATTGTCGTTTTAGTCCCACTTGTTCAGAGTATTTTATTTTAGCCGTTGAAAAATACGGTGTGTTAAGGGGAACCTATTTGGGTGGAAAACGCATTCTCAGATGCCATCCTTTTAATCCTGGGGGATATGACCCCCTTCCTTAGAATGATTAGGGAGAAAAACTTAAGGAGTTAATGAATGGAGTTTTTATACCAGATCTTTGGTTGGCTGCTACTTCAAATTTACAATTTAGTTGGAAATTATGGACTAGCAATTATACTATTTACAATATTAATTAAGGTATTATTATTACCGCTTAATATTAAACAAACTAAATCCATGAAGGATATGCAACGCCTTCAGCCGGAGTTACAAAAGCTTAACAAAAAGTATAAAAATAATAAAGAAAAATTAAATGAAGAAACCTTAAAGTTGTACAAAACCTTTAAAGTAAACCCGGCAGGCGGCTGTTTACCGCTGTTACTCCAATTTCCAATTTTAATTGGTTTATATGGCACATTAAGAGCACCTGATGTTTGGGTATTTCCAAATGGGATCATTGAAACAATTGATATGTCCTTTTTATGGATGCAAAGTTTAAGCGTGCCGGATCCAATTTATGTATTGCCAATTTTAGCGGCAGTATTTACCTTTGTCACACAGAAGTTTACAATGGCAGCATCACCAAATACTAATCCGGATGATCCTAATGCTAAAACACAAAAAATCATGCTCTATGCGATGCCATTGATGATTGGTTATATTTCGATATCGATGCCGGCAGGGGTAGCACTTTATTGGGTGGTCCAGAACATCTTTACTTTTGTTCAGCAATTTATTATGATGCAAATTCCAGAACCGGATATTTCCATTGAAGAAGCGGAGCGTCGGGTTCGTGAAGCGGAAGAAGAACGGAAAGCTGAATTAGCAGCTAAACGGGCTGCCGCTAATCCTAATACCTCTAAAAGCAGTAAAAAAGAGCAGAGTGACGAGCCGAAAAAACCGTTAACACGGCCAGCGTCAAATAAAAAAATACAAAGTTCAAAATCCTATCAGCCACCTGATGTACAGCGAAAAAAACCATCAGTAGAAATTCCCGAGCGCGACGCAGTTCAGGAAGAAGCTTATCAAAAAGCCAAACAACGTAATGATAACAAGTAAAATGATGACAAAAAGCTAAGGAGAGGGAAAATGAATAAGACAGTAACGGGTACTGGTAAAACCGTAGAAGATGCTATTAACCATGGTTTGCAACAACTTGGTGTAACAAAAGAACAAGTTGAAACAAAAGTATTGCAAGTACCGGACAGTGGATTAATGAAGCTTTTTGGGAAAAAAGAAGCCATCGTTGAGGTAGCACTGATAAATAATCCCGAACAACGGGCCCTGGATTTTTTAAATGATGTTCTTAATGCCATGAAAATTCATTGTAAAATCCATACCCGTCTCGAGGATAAAGTATTATTCATTGATCTGGAAGGTAATGATATGGGCGTCTTAATTGGGCGTCGTGGTCAAACGCTGGATTCTCTCCAGTATTTAGTTAGTTTAGTCATCAATCGACAGCATGAAGAATATGTTCGGGTGATTCTGGATACCGAAAACTACCGGGCTAAGCGGGAAAAGACACTGGAAGATCTGGGTGAGAAAATGGCTAATAAAGCAGTATATTATCATAAAAAAATGCTGCTAGAACCGATGAATCCTTCAGAACGACGTGTCATCCATGCAAAACTTCAAAATCACGATAAGGTATTTACCTTTAGTGAAGGCGAAGAACCCTATCGCCGGGTTGTTATCCAATTAAAAGACAAAAATTAAGGATCTAAAGAACGTTTAGAAATAATCAGGCACTTTGCAAGTTAGCTTAAGAGTTAATTGTGAAGTGCTTTTTTAATACTTGTTATCCTTTGGCTTTTATTATATTATAATAGATTAGGAAACGATTATTAAGACAGGAGAAAAAAGTGGAAGTCTTATTTCAAAGTGAAGATACCATTGCAGCGGTTGCTACCGGTATGGGTGGTGCTGGTATTGGTATTATTAGAATCAGCGGAGCCCAGGCCGTGGCACTTGGCAATGAGCTATTTGTCAATCCCCGGGGAAAAACCCTGGCAGCGGCTAAAAGTCATGAATTAGTTTACGGACGAATTGTCGATCCAGAAACAAAAAAAGATATTGATGAGGTGCTCATTTCAAAAATGAAAGCACCCCACTCCTATACGGCCGAAGATGTGGTAGAAATTAATTGTCATGGGGGAATTGTCCCGATGCGCAAAATATTAAAACTGGTCATTGCTTCTGGCGCACGGTTGGCAGAACCCGGGGAATTTACCAAGCGGGCTTTTTTAAATGGACGAATGGATCTGACTCAGGCCGAAGCTGTTATTGATATCATCAATGCTAAAACCGAAAAAAGTCTGGAGTATTCGGTGGCCCAATTAGAAGGACGGCTCGCGCAAAAATTAGAAGCGCTGGATGCAACCTTGGTTGAGATTCTATCTCATATGGAAGTTAACATTGATTATCCTGAATACGATATTGAAGAAATCTCCTATGATTTTGTGAGTAACCAGATCCGATTGCTGTTAACCAAGATAAAAGAAATCCTGATGGTGGCAGAAACGGGGAAAATTTATCGTGAAGGTATCACCACCGCGATTCTGGGCGAGCCTAATGTCGGGAAATCATCCTTATTAAATACCTTATTAATGGAAAACAAAGCGATCGTCACTGACATACCGGGAACAACCCGGGATACCATTGAAGAATATATTAATATTGAAGGGGTTCCCTTTAAAATTATCGATACTGCCGGGATCAGAGAAACGAATAATCTGGTCGAAAAAATCGGGGTGGAAAAATCCAAAGCCCTTTTAAACCAAACGAATCTGGTGATCTTTATGCGCGATATCTCAAAGGAAATGTCCGCCGGCGAAAAGGAATTAATCGAGTTACTTAAAAACCGCAAAACCATTTATATTGCCAACAAGACCGATACCATCACCGAAACTGCGCTCGAGATACCAGCGCCCTGGATTCCAATGTCGCTACTGGAAGAACAGGGGATCAAAACGCTGCGCCAGAAAATGCTGGATATGGTTTTTGAAGGAAGTGTCAATCAGGATGCCGATTACCTGATTAGCAATACCCGGCACATTCAATTGTTGGAAACAACTAAAAATAGTCTGGAAAATGCCATCACAACAATGGCCAGTCAAATGCCTCTGGAACTCGTCAGTATTGACGTCATGGAGGCCTTAGAGGCGCTTCGGGGAATTACCGGCAAGGCTGTTGGGATGGATATTATCGATCAGATTTTTAAAAATTTTTGCATTGGAAAGTAGAGGAAGTAGTATGACATATCCAGGAGGAGATTACGACATTGTCGTCATTGGTGCTGGCCACGCGGGTGTTGAAGCAGCACTTGCTAGTGCCCGAATTGGACAAAAAACCCTGTTACTCACGATCAATCTGGATTCAGTAGCGATGATGCCCTGCAATCCGTCCATTGGCGGCACCGGAAAAGGACATCTGGTTAGAGAGATCGATGCCCTTGGCGGCGAAATGGGTAAGACCATTGATGCAACGATGATTCAGTGCAAGATGTTAAATACCGCCAAAGGCCCGGCTGTTCATTCGCTGCGGGCGCAGGCCGATAAAAAAGCCTACCAGTTCCGGATGAAAGAAGTGATTGAAAACCAGGTGAACCTACTTTTAAAACAACAGGAAGCGACTGAGATTATTGTAAAAGACGGGAAGATTACCGGTGTGATGGTTAATACCGGAGCCATTTACAACGCTCGGGCAGTAATTATCTGTAGCGGAACCTATTTAAAGGGACGCATTATCATTGGCGATGTAAAGTATGATAGTGGACCCAACGGATTATTTCCAGCTATGTATTTATCGGACAGCCTCGAAAAAAATGGTATCGCGCTGCAGCGCTTTAAAACGGGTACGCCAGCCCGGGTCGATGCGAAAACCCTGGATTACACCAAAATGATTATCCAGGAGGGGGATGCTCACATTGTTCCTTTTTCTTTTGAAACGGAAAAAATTGAAATTGATCAGGTACCCTGTTACCTGACCTATACTAACGCAGAAACCCATGATATTATCAATGCCAATATTGAACGATCACCACTGTATACTGGTGACGTGGTGGGAATTGGTCCCCGTTATTGCCCTTCCATTGAAACCAAGGTGATGCGCTTTCACGATAAAGAGCGGCATCAGATTTTTATGGAGCCGGAAGGTCTTAACACCAACGAGATCTACGTTCAGGGAATGTCGTCCTGTTTGCCGGAAGAGGTTCAAATTGCCCTATACCGAACGGTGCCGGGAATGGAAGCGGTAGAGTTTATGCGTTCGGCTTATGCCATTGAATATGACTGTATTCATCCGACTCGATTAAAGGCCTCTCTGGAGTCCAAGGAGGTAACGGGGTTATTTTTTGCCGGCCAGATTAATGGCACCTCCGGTTACGAAGAAGCGGCTGCTCAGGGGCTGATTGCTGGCATTAACGCGTCACTCTATTTACGGGGTGAACAACCAGTGATTATTGATCGATCTGAAGGCTACATCGGGGTGCTAATCGATGATATTATAACAAAAGGGATTGACGAACCCTATCGAATGATGACATCCCGGGCTGAATATCGATTATTGTTAAGGCAGGATAACGCTGATCTGCGGCTAACCGAGATCGGCTATCGGGTGGGGTTGATTGCCGAAGCCCGTTATCAAAGATTTCTGGAGAAAAAGGAACAAATAAAACAGGAGATCGTGCGCTTAAGTCAGGTTGTTGTTAAGCCTAATCAGGAAAACAACGCGATGCTTAAATCTTTTGGCAGCTCAGAGATTGAGCATGGTTTACCAATCGGGGAGCTACTCAGGCGACCGGAAATTAAATACCTGCAAACGGAGGTCTTTGATCCAGAACGACCAGCCCTTCACTGGAGCGTGGTGGAACAGGTTGAGGTACAGATTAAATATGAAGGCTATATCAAAAAACAATTACAGCAGGTGGAGCAATTTAAAAAGCTCGAACACAAATTGATTCCCCAGGCGCTTGATTACGCAAAAATAGGGGGACTCCGGATTGAGGCGGCCGAAAAGCTTCAGGAAATAAAACCATTGTCGATCGGTCAGGCATCTCGAATTTCTGGTGTGTCACCAGCGGATATTTCGGTTTTATTAATCGCCCTGGAGCAACGCCGAAGAAATTCAGATAAAGAGGGAACAGATCATGAATAATCGTATCGAGAAATTAATTAATCTGGGCAAAGAAGTTGAAATTATCATTAACGAAAAACAGGGAGAAAAGCTGATCGCTTATATGGATCAGCTTCTGGAAAAAAACAAACACATCAATTTGACTCGGATAACTGATGAAGATGAGTTCATTAAGCTTCATTTACTTGATTCCCTGACCTTGCTTAAGCTAATCAAAGATCCTCAGGCGAGCATCCTTGATGTAGGAACCGGCGGCGGCTTTCCCGGAATTCCTTTGGCGATATTATTAGCGGACGCCCAGATTACCCTGATGGATTCCACTAAAAAGAAGCTTAATGTGGTTTCGTCCATTGCCATGGAGTTAGGTATAAAAAACGTACAAGTCCTTCATGGCAGGGCGGAAGAATTGGGGCAGGACAGTAACTATCGTGAAAAGTATGGGGTTGTCACATCTAGGGCAGTTGCCAACCTGACTCTGCTTTCTGAATATTGTTTACCACTGACAAAGGTCGGCGGACAGTTTTTATCGATGAAAGGGCGCGACTACCAGGAAGAGTTGGAGGCGGCCAGAAAGCCAATTGCCGTTTTAGGTGGAAAAATAGTTGAAATCGAAAAAGGTTTATTACTGCAAAGCGATTATGTTCATGTTATAATGAATGTGGAAAAAATTAAATCAACACCCGATCTTTTTCCGCGAATGAATGGCAAGATTAAAAAGGAAGCCTTTCCCGTTTAAATTAAAATTGCAAGAAGAAATAAAGGCTTTTATGATACTATTTGATCGGGTTTTTAAGCGATGTTTCACGTGAAACATCGCTTAAATATGAAATATACAGAGGATTAGTTTTCCTCATGTTTCACGTGAAACATGAGGCCCGTAATAATTAACAGTATCAGAACTAAACGAGTCAGATTGTTTATGGTCGTTTTGCAAGGATAGTGCGAGTGATTAAATTTAAGGAGTAGCGTATGGCGAAAATCGTGGCAGTATTTAATCAAAAAGGTGGGGTTGGAAAAACCACCACCAATATCAACTTAACCACTGCCCTCAGTTTAGAAGGATACCGGATCCTGGTTATTGACATCGACCCCCAGGGCAATACCAGCAGCGGATTCGGAATTGAAAAGAATAATCTAAAAAAAAGCGTTTATAATGCCATTATCCATGGTGACGACCTGAAAGAGATTATTTTGACTACTTCTTACGAGAATCTTCATATTCTTCCATCCCATCCCGATCTGGCTGGGGCTGAAATTGAACTGACAAACATGCCACAACGAGAATTGCGCCTCAAAAATAGCATTGAGAATGTCAAACCATTCTATGATTATATATTTATTGACTGCCCGCCATCACTCGGATTATTAACCATTAATGCGCTGGCGATGACAAATACGGTACTAATCCCGATTCAGTGTGAGTTTTATGCCTTAGAAGGAGTAAGTCAACTGATGAATACCATCAGTCTGGTCAAACAGGGACTCAATCCTCAACTGGAAATTGAGGGTGTTCTGATGACCATGTTCGATAGCCGGACGAACTTATCAAACCAGGTTGTCGATGAGGTGGTTGATTATTTCAAGGATAAGGTTTATGAAACGATGATTCCTAGAAATATACGGCTAGCAGAAGCACCCAGTTACGGGCAGACTATTTTTGAATATGCCAACGCTTCAAAGGGATCAAAAGCATATCTTGCCCTTGCAAAAGAGTTCATACAGAGACAGGAGTAGTTATGGGAAAAAATACAGGTTTAGGAAAAGGTTTGAGAGCGTTGTTTCCTGAAGAAGCGATGGTTACTTCACAAGAAGATGAGGTTTTGGCGGTTGATCTTGAGAAGCTTGTTTTTTATGTAAAAACAAATAATCTTAAGCCAAATCCGAAACAACCGCGAAAAACCTTTGATCGCAATAAATTGGAAGAATTGGGCGCTTCAATCAAAGAACATGGCATCGTCCAGCCACTGGTGGTTAAACCTGAAGCAAAAGGTTATACTATTATTGCGGGAGAACGACGCTGGCGGGCGGCAAACATGATTGGCTTGAAAGAGGTTCCGGTAATCGTAAAAGACTTGCCCCCGGAAGAAGTTCTGGAAATTGCCATTATTGAAAATGTGCAGCGGGAAAACCTAAATAGCATGGAAGAAGCGATGGCTTTTGTGGCGCTGATGGAAAACTTCAATCTAACTCAGGGTGAAATTGGCATAAGAATCGGAAAAAGCCGAACAGCCATTGCCAACACGCTCAGGCTTTTAAAACTGCCTAAAGTAATTCAGGAGCAGTTAGCTCAGGGTGAGATTACATCGGGCCATGCCCGAGCCATTCTGATTTTGGATGATCCAGAAAAAATGATCACCTTTGCGAATGAGATCATTGAAAAGGGAATGAGTGTCCGGGAAGCAGAAAACCGCATAAAAAAAATGCAGGCAGAAGGTTTGGCAAAACCGTTGCAGAAGAAAAAAGAAGATAATAAGGGATATATCATCGAAATTCAGGATGCTTTAGAGAAAAAATTTGAGACTAAAGTTCATTTAAGCAGCCGCGGTAAAAAAGGGAAAATTGAGTTTGTCTATTCGTCACTGGAAGAATTGGATCGTCTGCTCGAACAATTGGGATATGAAAAAACAAACTAAAACCCGTCAAATTATGAAATGGAGAAAATAATGAATCAAATCAAAAGAAAGAGGCGATTGTCGGCGTTAGAAGCCGCAGTATTGGGAAATATCCTCTATATTGTGATTGTTCTGATATTTAAAAATGTCTTTGATCAACTCAGGTCAAGTGATTTTAACTATTTATTTAATGGCGTTCAATTGCTTACCATTGGGATGTTTTGGATAATCTTGTTTGCCATCAGTTTTAAAAACATCAGTGGAAATGAAAAACCAAGGGCACTTAAATATGTAGTTTACAGTTTGATACCAATTATTGTTTTAACGGTCACATTAACCGTTGTTGCCACTATGAATCCGGGACAGGACACCAATAGTATCTGGAATCAATTTTCCTTTATTGCCGCGCCGACGATCTTTTGGTATTTGCCATATGGGTTAATTTATCAACTGATTGGCAGTGAAATATCAATCTTTATCCTGTTCGGAATCGCCTTAATTCTGACAATTGTATTTCAGCTCTTTGGCATTATTTTAGGACGAATCATCGGCCGAAAATATCGGGAAGAGACGAGAGCGGAAGATCAGCGGGATTTGGAGTTTGAAGCAGAAGCAAAGAAAGACAAGAGAAAACCCCGTCGAAAATCAAAAATGCCGAAACGGGAAAGTATTGGTCTGGATGGACTTTCTAATGAACAGATCAATGAAGGTTTCACACCTAAGGATACCGAAACAATGAGCATGACAGGGGTAATCATTGAAGAAAATTATGTTGCACCAGAACGAATAAATTACCGAAAACCACGTCGAGAAAGGTCCGAATCCGGTCTTTTCGAGAGTGTTGACGCCACTGGGGAAGAAAAACGCTTTAACGCTGAAAAAGTTCCGCCAACGTTTGAAACGGATATTAAGCCAGCGGCGATACCGGAAATAGCAGCAGCTAAGGCTGCTAGCAAGGCGCAGTCGGATTCGGTCGATCAATGGAACCAATCGAATCGCATTGAACGGGATGATTTAAACAAAGGTATAAATCAGCATGAAGAAACAGACGATAAGTCGTTTTTAAAAGAAACCAGCGCAGTGCGGATTATTAATGAAGAAGATATTGAAGAATATTACAGGAATAAAAAATGAGTTTATCATCATTAACATCACTTGATTTTATTTGCATCCTGATTTGCTTGCTTTCAGGAATCGCAGGATACAAACGAGGTGCAATAAATACCCTGATTAGTTTCGGGGGATTTATTGCATCTTTTGTAATAGCCTGGATTTTTTCACCACTGCTGGCAGACTGGCTGATTCAGTCAGGCGTACTTAATGGCCTGTTCGAAACCATAAATGTGGAAGCTGTTTCGCAGTCGCTGATCGATCTTGGGGCCCAGCAAAGTGGCTTAACCACCTCGCTGTTGGGAGACGCGCTCATAAGCGGTGGCCAATCGGTAGTGGACCAGAGCCTAACCGCGATAGCGGGGTTGATTAGGCATGGGATTGCTCAAAGCATCAGTTTTGGAATCATTGTTTTGGGGGTCACTATTTTATGTTGGATCCTGCAGATTATTTTTCTCGGGATCACCAAAATGCCCGTCATTGGAACAATCAATCGTCTGGCGGGAACGCTCCTTGGGCTGATTTTAGGGGGCTCAATCATCGCCGTTATGCTTTGGATCTTTTCAGCAATCAATCTTTCAACCGGCGGTGTCACAAATTTACCAACGGCCGAGAATAGCAGTCTGATTCAAATAGTGGTACCAATTGTGCGTAGCTATATCGGAATTCAATAGGAGATAATAATGGAGTCTTTAACAGCAAGTTTTTCATCTTATTTAAGCCAAATCGATTTTTCGAATCTTTTACAAAAAACTCTGGTTTCGGTAATTGTGCTGATTGCTGTAGTGATCAGCCTAAAAATAACCTATGGTGTGGTCAATCGGGTTTTTGACCCCGAAAAGCTCGGTCTTGAACCCCGGGATATCCGTCGAATCACGACCTTAAACCATGTTACAAAAGCCGCCATTAGAGCCGGCGTCTGGACCCTGGCGAGCTTGATTATCCTGGGTCAGTTTATTAATGTGGGTTCACTACTGGCAGTAGCTGGAGTCGGAACACTGGCCATTGGTTTTGGTGCCCAGGGTATTGTCGAAGATGTAATGAGCGGCTTTGTGATTGTCTTTGAAAATCAATTCAGTGTCGGCGATTATGTGATCATCGATGAGACACACTATGGGATCGTGGAGAGTATTGGCATCCGCACCACCAGTGTCAGGGAATTTGATGGCGGGCTCTTTATTATTCATAACGGAAAAATTGACCGCTTAATAAATTTTTCCAAGGGATATGTAAAAGCCATTGTCGATGTGGGTTTTGCTTATGAGGAAGACATTAACAAGGTGAAGGAAATACTGGAAGAAATATGTACGGATCTTCATGAGAATCATCAGGATCTGTTTAAAATACGACCAGAAATACTGGGTGTAACCCGACTGGATCCATCGGCAGTTAATATTCGTGTCGTTTGCGATGAGGACGCCTCATCTAAATTTATGGCTGAAAATACCCTAAGACAGCGCATCAAAGAAGTCTTTGATGAAAGAGGGATCGAAATACCATATAATAAAACCGTTATTTACAATCGCGAAGCAATTAAAAAAATGCATGAAAAAAGCTGAGGTGAAACATGGAAACAAAGATTTATGAACTTGGGGATCGGGTTGAAATGAAAAAAAAGCACCCCTGTGGGAGTTTCCAGTGGGAAATCATCCGGATGGGGGCGGATATCAAGATTAAGTGTCTTGGTTGTGGCCATATTGTTATGCTACCGCGCTCCAAGTTTAATAAGCAGATAAAAAAAGTTGTGATCAATGAGGACAAGGTAGAAAAATGAAAACTTATTTTATGACCCATTGGAATGGTGCAGAAACGTACTTTGAAAAAAATCTAAAATCGACATACTATTTTTGTCTGGCATTTTTTGGAATAATGATTATTTTAAATACCTTACTATTTCTAAATGATCCCGGATTGAGTCAAAGTTATTTTAAAGAATTGCAGTCTTTATTCAATCAAAAGGAATTTCTTAACAGCACTGGCGTCGAATTATGGTTTGGAATTTTCTTTAATAACGTCATCGCCAGTGGGATCAGCATCCTTTTGGGAATGATTCCTTTTTTGTTTTTACCAATGTTTTCATTGGCCTCCAATGCCATCGTGATCGGGCTTATTGGAGCCGTCTATCAAACAAACGGCTTTGGTTGGTTTGTCTTTTTAGTTGGTATTATACCGCATGGAATTATTGAGATCCCGGCACTGATCCTTGGGGTGACATTAGGGGTTAATATCTGCTTTAAGTTAGTTAAGGCAATTCTAAAAAGAAGTATTAAAGGTGAATTGAAACAGGCATTTATAGGATGTTTGCGTATTTACGTATTATGGGTCATCCCACTCTTCTTCTTTGCTGCATTTGTTGAAACATTTTTGACGCCAATTCTTTTTAATGTCGTTCTTCCGGCGTGAATAAAATATTAAAACAAAACACTTGCATGAATTGAAAGATATGATATAATTAAAAGCTGTAATCCTTGCTTGCTGGAAAAGTGAGCCATAGTCCATGAGGAGGTGAAATGGAATGAGAAAGTACGAAACATTATTTGTTTTAAAACCGGATCTTGAAAAAGAAGCGATTGAAGAATTAGTTGGCAAAGTAAAAGCTGTTATTGAAGCGGCTGGAGAAATTGAAAAAGTCGATGAATGGGGCAAAAGAAAATTAGCCTACGAAATTGCTAAAAAGTATCAAGAAGGCTTCTACGTATTAATCGACTTCAAAGCTGAGAACTCAGTGCTTGATGCATTGGATCATTTATACAAAATAAACGAACAGTTTATTCGAAGTATTGTAATTAAAAAAGAGAAATAGGGGGCAATTCTGTGAATAAAGTAATTTTACTAGGAAGACTAACCCGAGATCCTGAGATGAAAAACACCACCACAGGTAAAGCAGTTACCCGATTTAGTCTCGCTGTCGATCGTCGCTTTAAAAACAAAGACGGTCAAAAAGAAGCCGACTTTATTAACATTGTGGTATGGGGAAAACAGGCAGAATTTGCGGCGCAATATCTGACTAAAGGAAGCCAAATCAGTTTATCTGGACGACTAGAAGCAAGAAGTTACGAAGCACAGGATGGTCAACGACGCTATATCACAGAAGTTGTTGCAGATGAGATTAATTTCGTGTCTTCCGGCCAGAAATCTTCTAACGCCGGCGCCGGTTTCCAACAAACTTCAGCGCCACAAAGCGCAAATAATAATAATATGTCAGTAATGGGATTAGATGAAGATTTTCATTTAATGGCCGATGATGACGATATACCTTTTTAAGATAGGAGGAAAAATTTAATGCCAAAACCATTTAAAAAGCGAAGAAAAGTTTGTGAGTTCTGCGAACGAAAAGTAGAAAATGTTGATTATAAAGATGTAATCACACTGAAGAAATTCGTTTCCGAACGTGGTAAAATTCTACCAAGACGAGCCACTGGGACCTGTGCTAAACATCAGAGAAAGGTAACTGAAGCGATTAAACGTGCGCGAAACGTTGCCCTTTTACCATATAGCTCAAATAACTAGAAATTTTAAAGCTGTTTGTTTCAGGAAGGTCCTGAAACAAACAGCTTTTTGCATGTTATCGAAAATAAACGGGCCTACAAAAGAGCGAATCATTTGGGAAATCGATTATTCCGATAGCCAAAACGATAAAATACCAAAAACCGCATTCTTGAGAATTTCGGGATAAACACGCACAAAAATAATGGGCATTTTCTTTTATTGTGATATAATGGTTTGGTAACTTTTTACGCATAAATAAACTGCGTATGTGAACAGTTAAGTTGCCAATTTGGAGGATTAATGAAAACACGCGGAATAACAGAAGGTGCGATATTTTGTGCACTGGGAGTCATGCTTACTTTAATCAGCTATTATCTGCCGTTCTTTATACTATTAGTATTTTTCATACCGGTACCAATGGTAATTTTGGGGAAACGCCAGGGTTTGAAGGTCAGTATTCTTTCTAGCGTCGCGGCCACCATTCTAATCGGTCTGTTTTTAGGACCCCTCAATGGGATTTCCTTTGGGGCCCTGATGCTCTTTGTCGGGTGCAGTTTAGGATTTGCATATCATCGTGATTTAGCGCCATTAAAAAAAGTTGTTATCGGTATTATTGGTTTTTTGATTTTACTGATCGCGGTGGTTGTCGGTTATGAGTTTGTGATGGGGATCAGTTTTACCGATCTGCTGTTTCAGACCCTGGAGCAGAGTACCCGTGAGGTGATAACGCTTTATGAAAGTACCAATTTAATCGATGCCGAACAAGTATCAATCGCTAAAGATGACATGGCAATGAATATTGAAATGATGAAACTGGCACTGCCTAGCACATTTCTGTTAATGCCAGTTGTTTTTGGAATGATAAATGTTTTAGTTTCAGACATGATCTTAAAACGAATTGGTTATCCGGTAAAAACCTTTAAACCGCTGAGCCAATGGGAAATGCCGGTCACACTCAAATATTTTCTGATGGTAATCTTACTGGGTGATTTTATTATCAGTCTATTTCAGGTAACCAGTATTCCGCTCATTTACATTGTGACCGTCATGAATTTTACAAATATTATTTTTTTTGTGATGGGTATTGCGCTTATTTTTAACTACCTGGATTACAAAAAAATAAAAAATACAGGGGTGAAGGTTTTAGTCGTTCTGCTCAGTTTTTTGCTCAGCTCAGTTATTACCATTGTCGGAGTGGCTGATACTTACATCGGAATTCGCCAGATTTATCGAAGGGAGTCCCAGATAAAATGAAAGAATCGAAGAAAGGTGTTGTCCGGTTTGCTATTGCGGCCGAGTTGCTTGTTTCGGTCATTCTTGGCTTTTATAATATTTATTGGGGTATTGCCGGAGTGGCGATCTTTGTGATCCTGATTATTTATTATACCCAAAACATTAATATTGATGAGATTAAGATCGATAAGGCGATTGATGAAATATACGGCGATCTGGATAAGATCAATCAGGAGCGGATGTATGAAATGCCCATCGCCATGACCATTGTCGATAATGAGGGGATGATTTATTGGTATAATCAGGCTTTTGGAAAGGCCTTTAAGAAAGAGAAAGAAGGCTTGTTCAAAAAAAACATCGTCAACGAGTTGGATTTTAATCTGGCCGAAGCGGTTAAAGCGGATGAATTTACCTTCCATCATGAAGAGCGGGATTATGGGGTGGTCACCAACGCCTTTTCAGATAAGGTGCACAGTTTTGAGTTGCTCCATTTTTTTGATATCACCGAACAGAGTAAGCAACGCCAACTGTATCGAAAAAATTCGCCCTTGTTTTGCTATATTGTCATCGACAATTATGATGATATCATTGAACAAATCCCCAGTCATAAACGCTCGGCGATTTTGGGACAGGTGGATCTTAAGTTAAACGAATGGGCCAAGCAGCTTGGCAGTGCCATTATCAAGTATGAAAGTGATCGCTATTTAATGATTTTTGAGCGGGGCAAAATCTGTGCGCTGCAAAAAGAAACCTTTAAAATATTAGATGAGATTCGGGAAATTGAAAACGATGAAAAAATTCCGATAACCCTCAGTATTGGTATTGGAATCTCGGAGAGCATTCTGGGAATTGTCGAATCCCAGGAATTATCCAAGTCGGCACTCGATATTGCCCTGGCCCGGGGTGGTGATCAGGCGGTGGTTCGGCAAGATGAAAAAATGTCATTTTACGGCGGCAAAACTGAAGCCACCGAAAAAAGAACCAAGGTCAAGGCCCGGGTTAAGGCTCATGGTCTGAAAGAGCTGATTAAAGAAGCCGATCACGTTTTGCTAATGGGGCATCAGAATCCGGATATGGATTGTCTGGGCTCAGCGGTAGGTTTGCTGGGAGCCTGTAAATCTCTGGGTAAAGAAGGAAAAATAGTCGTTCGCGAAATTAACTACTCGATTAAATCACTTTTTGACTATTTACTGGAAAACGAAGCCTATCAGGATGCGTTTATCACTCCTAAAGAAGCAGAAAACTATGCGACTAAAAACACCTTACTGATCATCGTTGATACCCAAACGGTGAATTATCTGGAAATGCCAGGTCTCGTCGATCAGATCCCTAAGATTGTCGTTATCGATCATCATCGGCGATCCGGGAAGGCAATTAAGGAAACCTTGCTGAACTATACCGAAACCTATGCTTCATCGACTTGTGAGTTGGTAACGGAGCTACTCCAGTATTTTGATGAGAAGAATCATCTGACGGTCATTGAGGCCAACGCGCTGATGGCAGGGATTTGTATGGATACCAAAATGTTTACCATGAAAACCGGGGTGCGAACCTTTGAAGCGGCATCCTATTTAAAACGAAAAGGCGCGGATACGATTATCAGTAAGATCCTGCTGCAGGATGACTTAACGACGTATACGGCAAAGTCGGATGCGGTCAAAAATGCTAAAATATACTTTGATAACATTGCCATTTCAACCTTTGAAAACAATACTGATTATGGCAAGGTTATCGCTGCCCAGGCAGCCGATGAACTGCTAAACATCAAAGGGATTGTGGCTTCCTTTATTATTTTAAAAAATGATGAAGGTTTGGCCATCAGCGCCCGTTCGATGGGCGAAGTCAATGTACAGGTAATCTTGGAAACACTCGGCGGCGGCGGGCATTTAGCCATTGCCGGAGCGCAATTCCCGGGGGAAAATAATCTTGAAACCGGAAAAGAGCTACTACTCACCGCCATTAAAGAATATAAGAAGGAGAATGGATCATGAAAGTAATATTATTAGAAAATGTAAAAAATGTTGGAAATAAAGGTGATATTGTTGAAGTTAAAGATGGCTATGGTCGAAACTTCCTGATTAAAACCGGCAAGGGTATTATTGGCAATAAGGAAAACATTGCCATGGCGGAACAAAACAAGGCGGATGAAGCGAATAAGGTTGAAACGGAGCGACTGGCAGCGGTTGAGTTGGCAAAAAAAATTGATCAAACAGAAATTACCATTACCGAACGGGCCGGAGAAGATGGCAAGCTGTTTGGATCGGTTACCAGTAAAGATATTACCGAAGCGCTGGAAAAGCAAAAGGACATCAAGGTTGATAAACGTAAGATTGAACTGGAGATGCCACTGCGAAATGTGGGCCGCGCTGAGGTTAAAATTAAAACCTACCAGGGTGTCATGGGAAAACTGACCGTTATTATCAAAGGCGAAGCCTAGGAGACTAAGTGGTGAAAAATGCCAAAGTCCCACCACATAATTTAGAAGCGGAGCAGTCTGTTTTAGGCGCCATCCTGATGGATGAGTCTAATATTGCCCGGGCTGAAGAGTTGTTATCGCCCCATGACTTTTATCGGGGGGCCCATAAAGAGATTTATGAAGCGATGCTTGATCTGCACAACGAACGAAAACCCATCGATACCGTCACGCTGATCAACTCGCTTAGGAACCGCGGAGTGCTGGAAAAAATTGGCGGCGTTGGTTATCTTAGTGAGCTTATTGAGATGGTGCCAATTAATCGAAACTATCTGGAATACTGCCAGATCGTTCATGAAAAGGCGGTGATTCGAAATCTTATCCAAACCGCGACTCAGATTCTGGAAGACAGTTATGGTCAGTATGAAAATATCGGGGATGTGATTGACCGGGCCGAACAGGAAATCTTCAAGGTTTCTCAGGGACGACGAACCGGTGATTTTCAAAGTATTCAAGAAACCCTTAGCACCACTCTGGCTCAAATAGAAGCCATTGAAAGTAAAAAAGGCAAGCTCACCGGCATCGAAACGGGCTTTACCGAGCTTAATCATATTACCTCCGGCTTACAACCGTCGGATCTGATTATTGTGGCGGCCCGGCCATCGATGGGGAAAACCGCCTTTGCATTGAATATTGCCCAAAATGCTGCCGTCAAAGATAATCGGTCGGTGGCTATTTTCAGCCTGGAAATGTCCAAAGAGCAGTTGGTTCAACGGATGCTTTGTGCCGCCTCATTGGTGGACAGCAATAACGTCCGTACCGGTAACCTGAGTAAGGAAGACTGGGAGCGGATGGTGGTTGGTTATAATACCCTCTACGGGGCCAGCATTTTTATTGATGACACCCCGGGGATCACGGTTTCGGAGGTTCGCTCCAAATGTCGACGGCTAAAAACCGAGAAATCCCTGGATCTGATTGTGATTGACTACCTGCAGCTAATGAGCGGCGGCAACCGTAGTGAAAACCGGCAAAATGAAATCTCCGAAATGTCCCGGGGTCTTAAAGCCCTGGCCCGGGAAATGGAAGCTCCGGTGATTGCGCTGTCTCAGCTTAGTCGTGCGCCGGATGCAAGGACCGATCATCACCCGGTGATGTCGGATCTGCGTGAATCGGGTTCGATCGAGCAGGATGCCGATGTAATCATGCTCTTGTATCGGGAATTCTATTATGATCAAAACCCGGAGCTCAAAAATTTATCAGAATTAATCATTGCCAAGCAACGTAATGGTCCCGTCGGAACCATTCGTTTGGCATGGATTCCCGAATATACAAAATTCAACGATCTGGCGCCAGGTTACAATGATGACTACGGCCCAGATGCGTTTGCATAAAGGAAGAACAACATGAAATATGATGTGATAATCATCGGAGCGGGACCTAGCGGTATTTTTGCTGCCATGGAACTGGCGAAGAAAAATAAGACCCTAAAGATCCTGATGTTAGAAAAAGGCAATTCCATTGAAAAACGGATTTGTCCGAAACGCCAGACCAATGTCTGTATTGGCTGCAAGCCCTGTAATATTACCACCGGTTTTGCTGGCGCCGGAGCCTATTCGGATGGCAAGCTGTCGCTTTCACCCGATGTTGGTGGTGAATTGCCAGAATATATCGGCTATAATGCGACGGTCGATCTGATTAAGTATGTCGATGATCTCTACATCGAGTTTGGTGCCGACAAACGGGTTCATGGGTTGGATAATCCCGAAAAAATCCGCGATATCCGCACCAAAGCGATCCAGAGCAATTTAAAACTGATTGAATGTCCGGTCCGCCATATGGGCACCGAGGTCGGTTATACCATTTATCAGCGGATTCAAAACTACTTAATTAATGATCTGGGCATTGAAATTAAATTTCGGACTGCGGTGCAAAGTCTAGTGGTCGAAGATAACACGGTTGTTGGGGTTGTGGCCAAGGGTGAAACCTACAGGGCCGATAAGGTGCTCGTGGCGGTCGGTCGGGATGGTTCCGAATGGTTTACTTCGATGTGTGAATCTTACAAGGTTGAAACAAAGGTCGGAAAAATTGATATCGGGATTCGGTTAGAAACCCGAAACGAGGTCATGCAGGAAATTAATGATGCCCTTTACGAAGGTAAGCTGGTCTATTATACCCCTACTTTTGATGACAGTGTCCGAACCTTTTGTTCAAACCCCGGCGGCGTGGTTTCGACTGAATACTATGATAACCAGTTGGCAGTGGTCAATGGCCACAGCTATAAATCCGATAAGTTAAAAACGAACAACACCAATTTTGCGCTGCTTGTTTCTAAAAGCTTTACGGAACCCTTTAGGGAAGCGGTGGCTTATGGCAAGCACATTGCCAGCCTGGGAAACATGCTTACCGGCAACAAGATCATGGTTCAGCGTTACGGTGACTTCTTAAGAGGTCGGCGCACCACTCAGGAACGGCTGATGCGTAATAACATCCAGCCGACCTTAATTGATGCGGTGCCCGGGGATCTTTGCTTAGTCTTGCCCTACCGGATTATGAAGGACATTGATGAAATGATTCAGGCCCTGGATCATGTGTCACCTGGTTTAGCCAGTGACGAAACCCTGCTTTACGGGGTGGAGGTTAAGTTTTATTCCAATAAGGTAACGGTCGATAAAAACTTTCAGTCCAGCATTAAGAATCTCTACGTGCTGGGTGATGGTGCCGGGGTAACCAGGGGGTTGATGCAGGCATCCGCCAATGGGGTGTATGTGGCCAGAAACCTCTATAACGAATAGATGTCCGGAAAACTATATATTGTTGGTACTCCAATCGGGAATCTGGACGATATGAGCATCCGGGGATTAAGAGTCTTGCAGGAGGTTGATCTGATCGCTGCTGAAGATACGAGACATTCGATTAAGCTGCTCAATCACTTTGAAATTTCCAAAAAGATGGTGGCCTATCATCAACATAACGAACAACAGTCCAGTGAAGGCCTCATGCAACTGTTAAAACAAGGCCAGGACATCGCCCTGATTTCCGATGCCGGGATGCCGCTGATCTCTGATCCGGGATCGGTGCTGGTAAAAAGCTGTGTTGAGAATGACATTGCGCTGGAAGTGGTTCCCGGCCCTAACGCCGGACTCTGCGGTCTGGTGCTGTCAGGACTTAATACCCGCTCTTTTTTGTTTCTCGGTTTTTTAGGCAAAGAAAATAAGGCCGTTAAAGAAGGCCTTAAACGAATCGAAGCATCGGAGTTTACCGTCGTCCTTTACGAATCCCCCCACCGGCTATCAAAAACCCTGGAAATTCTTGATCAGCAGGGTCTGGGTCACCGGCAGATGAGTATTTCAAGAGAAATTACCAAACGCTACGAGGAAACCCGCTATGGCACGATCAAGGAACACCTTCATTATTATCAGGAGCAGTCCCCCCGCGGCGAATATGTGCTCTGTATTGAAGGCCGGACCGCCGACGAAGGCAACGCCGCAGCTGGACTGGAACTGGAAAGCCTGAGTCTCGAAGAACATCTGGAATATTATCTGAATACGGGCCTGCCGGAAAAAGAAGCCATGAAAGCCGTGGCCAAAGACCGGAATATTTCCAGGCGGGATGTTTATAATGCGGTTAAACGATAAAGCCCTTGAAAAAATCTGGAATTAAAGTATAATAGGGATAGCAATTAAAAAAGCAATAAAAAATTACGATGAAGAGAAGAGTAGGTGTGGGCACTGTGAAGAGCGAGCCGGGATGGTGAAAGCCGGTGACAGAAAAAGCATTGAAGATGGCCTCGGAGTAAGTTTGGGTGAATGTTTTAGCCTGGACCGCTTGACGCGATAAAACTGAAAGTTTAGATAACTTATGAAGGCATTATTTGTGAGAATAGTGCGAACTAAGGTGGTAACGCGAACCCTTCGCCCTTAACTGGACGGGGGGTTTTTTGTGGATTAAGCCATCAAATACGGAAGAATCAATAAAAGGAGAAGTTTATGACAGACAAAACATTTTATATTTCAACCCCCATTTATTATCCCAGTGGAAACCTGCATATCGGCCATACCTATACCACGGTGGCAGCGGATACAATTACCCGGTTTAAAAAACTGCAGGGCTATGATACCTATTTTTTAACCGGTACCGATGAACATGGCCAAAAGATTGAAAAGGTGGCCGAAGCCGCAGGAGTTGCGCCTCAGGCCTATGTCGATGGGATTGTCACCGGGATCAAAAACCTCTGGGAGACGATGAACATCAACTACGATCAGTTTATTCGAACGACCGATCCCGAGCATGAAAAAACGATTCAACGTATTTTTAAAAAGCTCTATGATCAGGGTGATATTTATAAATCCAACTATGAAGGTTGGTACTGTACGCCGTGCGAATCGTTCTGGACCGAAAGTCAATTAGTCGATGGGAATTGTCCGGACTGTGGACGGCCGGTGGAAAAAGCCTCGGAAGAAGCCTACTTCTTTAGAATGTCAAAATATGCCGATGGTCTGATGAAATATATTGACGATAACCCTCACTTTATTCAGCCCGAATCGCGAAAAAATGAAATGATCAATAACTTTATTAAACCCGGCTTGCAGGATTTATGCGTTTCCCGGACCTCCTTTACCTGGGGGGTACCGGTGGATTTTGATCCCGGACATGTCGTTTATGTGTGGATTGATGCCCTGCCCAACTACATCTCAGCCCTCGGTTACCTCAATGATAAACCCAACCTGATGGATCGGTACTGGCCGGCTGATGTTCATCTGGTCGGCAAAGATATTATCCGTTTCCATACCATTTACTGGCCAATTATCCTGATGGCGTTAAAATTACCGCTACCCAAACAGGTTTATGGCCATGGTTGGATCCTTCTAAAAGGTGGCAAAATGTCCAAATCGGTGGGGAATGTGGTCGATCCGGTGGTACTCGTGGAAAAGTATGGCGTCGATGCCGTGCGCTACCATGTGCTTCGGGAAATGAGCTATGGTTCCGACGGCGTTTATAATGAAGACCTGCTAGTCAGCCATATCAATTCCGATCTGGCCAATGACCTCGGCAACCTGCTCAGCCGGACCCTGGCGATGACCGATAAATACTTTGGCGGTGTGATTCCCAAAGAACGGGAAAAAGCTGAAATCGACCGTGACCTGATTGAACTGGCCGAGAAAACCCCGGGGCTTGTCAGTGCTTACATGGACAAACTGGATTTTAGCCGGGCCCTGGAAGAAACCTGGAAACTGATTTCCCGTTCCAATAAATATATTGATGAAACCCAACCCTGGATACTGGGAAAAACCCCGGAAAAACAAGCCCGATTGGCCCAGGTGATGTATAACCTGACCGAAGCGCTACGGATTGTCACGGTGCTGATTTCCGCGGCAATGCCAGAAACCGCCCAAAAAATCGGCGAACAGCTAAAATGTCCGGCGGATTGTTTAACCTGGGACAGCTTAAAGCATTTTGGGGGCTATCCCGAAGGCCTCAAAATTGAACGTTGCGACGCCCTGTTCCCGCGGATTGAGCTTGAAAAAAAGGAAGCTAAACCGGTCAAAGAAGCTGCGAAAGCCAAAAAAGAAAAGGATGCCGAAACGCAACAAGAACTGCCGGAGGGCCTGATCACCATTGACGACTTTGCCAAGGTGAAGTTGCGGGTGGCCGAAGTGGTGGCCTGTGAACCCCATCCCGATGCCGATCGATTACTGGTTTTACAGCTTTTGGTGGGTCAGGAAAAACGTCAGGTGGTATCTGGTATTGCCAAATATTATGCCCCGGAAGATCTGGTTGGAAAAACCGTCATTCTGGTGGCTAACTTAAAACCGGTCAACCTCCGGGGTCTGGAATCCAACGGGATGATTTTAGCCGCGACCAAGGGCAAAAAATTGTCATTGGTGACGGTCGATGGTATTCCCTCCGGCGGAAAAGTTTCATAATAATTAGAACGATTTGCTGGCTGGTTGAAAATGGTTGTAAGTCAACCAGCCATGAAGCTTAGCGGCGCGTGGCTACAAACCAGGTAATACTGGTTGCGAATAAGGCCAGTGAAAGTAAAGCGGTAAGCATACTAGACGTTTGCCAAATCAGGATGGTTGACCAATTCGGCCCGATAAGTACAAGCAAAGCCCAGCAGATTAGAGTCACAATCAGACAGCTACCCGTTGCGATGATGTGCTTTTTTGTTATAGGCTGTCGCTTGGGCATTTTCTTTTGGCGTAAACCCCAAACAAAGAACAGCAGCGCCAAGAGCCCACAAATAATGGTGGCCGAGGACAAGGCGATGTCAAGAAACTGGGTCGCGTTTATTTGATAGGACTGAGCCAGATTACCCGCCAGGATATCCTTAACTTTTAACACTAAATTGAGGTTCGTATTTGTGCCGTTGCTCAACAAGCAGATGGCGGTATTTTCTCTTGGCAGCAGGACCACTTGGGTGGCAAAATTGGGGTTGCCGCCAGCGTGCTCAATAATTGTTTGGTCGGAATTGACGGACCATCCCGCGGCATAAAACATGCCGTTGACATCCGAAACGGATTGGTCCCCCTGATGCGAGGTTTTAATAACCTTACGGAATATTTCGGGTATATCCGAAACAATCCCCATTTGGATGCCCATCCATCGAGCCATATCATGGGTGCATGAGATGATGTAGCCGGCCGGTTTATTCCCGGTAAAATCCGGGGCATCATAGGGGGTCGTGATAAAGAAGCAAGAGCGGTAGCCCTGGGCTAATTGTCCGGTAGCTTGAGCAGCTTCTTTGTAAACATAGGTCTGGTTTAACCCTAACGGCTGAAACACTTGTTTTTTCATGTAGTCTTCATAGCGCTGACCGGATACGACCTCAATAACCAAACCCAAGACATCATAATTAACCGTTCCGTAATCATACTGCTCACCCGGATAAAATGACAGATTAGTATCGACGAGCATTGCGACGGTTTTTTTTAGCATATCCGGCGTATTGCCCTGGGGAATGTATTGACTGTGAAGGCGATTTGTTAAGCCGCTGGTATGGTGTAAAAAGGTATTAAGGGTGACACCTTGCATATCAACGGGTTTCCCCTGATAGTTTAAGGTAAACCAGGGTAAATATTTTTGGATCGGGTCATTCATTGACAGTAGCCCTTGTTCTTCCATTAGCAGGATACCCATGCCGGTAAAAGCTTTACTGACCGAAGCCAGCTCATAGAGCGTGTTTTCATTTGCGACTTGTCGCTTTTCACGATTTGCATACCCGGAAGAAAAGTAGTACACCTGGTCATTCGCAAGTATTGAGAGGGACATCCCGGGTACACCTGAGACACGACAGGCATCATCCAACAAGGTTTGGATAGAATCAGATTGCGACGTCGACAGTGCATAACCGGGTGTTGTGAATCCCGGGAATAGGATCAGTGCTACTAAAACAAAAGCAATAATATTTTTCATAGACGCTCCGCTTTGAAGAAATGATGTGAGACTCATATAAATAATCGCCATTTACCGTTTACAACCCTTGTGAACGGCCATTAACTTTTTTATAATCATTTTACCACATCCATAAAAGTGTGTCATTTCCGTTTTTCCCCCCGCCTCCAAAACCGGGAATTGATCCTTGTTAATAAAGCACACACTAAAAAAAGTCTCAACAGCATCGTGCTGTTAAGACTTTTTTAAAGTACCGGATTAAAGGTTTTTCATCGTGTCGAGGTATTCGTTTTTGTCACGGACACCAACGAATCGATTGATCGCCTCACCGTTTTTAAAGAAAACCACGGTGGGAATACTCATGACCCGGAATTGTTGGGCCAGGGTCTGGTTTTCATCCACATTGATCTTACAAACCTTCATATTTTCGCCAAGCTCCTGAGAAATTTCATCAATGGTCGGGGACAGCGCTTTACAAGGCCCACACCATTCTGCCCAAAAATCGACCATGACAGCGCCATTATAGGATAAAATTTCGGTTTCGAAATTTTCCATATTGATATTAATAATTTTTTCACTGGACATTGTTCTTTTCACCTCATAAATGTATTTGCGCAAACATTATATAATAATTCCCACGAAGTTTAAAGGATAAAAGTAAAATTTCTCAGTTTAAAGGCAGACGGTTGTGTTAGAATAAAGTCATGAAAAAAATGAGCATGACAAAAAAGATGGATATAAAAAAGAGCATCATAAAAAACGAACTCGATAAAATTAACAGCCAGAATACCTGTCGGTTTCATATGCCCGGACATAAGGGCCGGGGTGAAGCGTTTGCCTTATACGACTACGATATCACGGAAATACCCGGTGCCGATAATCTCCACGATGCCCAGGGGATCATTGCCCAGGCCCAGACTAAACTGGCGACGATTTATCAAAGCGACGAAGCGGCGATTCTGGTAAATGGCACCACCACCGGCATTCACAGTGCGATTATGGGGACCTGTTCCCCGGGAGCACAGTTATTGGTGCCGACTAACTGTCATCGGGCGGTTTTTGGAGCGCTTAGTCTGGGTCGCATTGAAGCGGTTTTTATCACCCCGGAGCTTGAAGAGGATTTGGGTTTTGCCCGCTCAATCAGTGTCGCCTCGGTCCAGACGGCCCTGTCCCAAAATCCCCAAATTGGGGGCATGATTCTGACCAACCCCAGCTATTACGGTACCACTAGCGACTTAGAAAAAATTGCCGAAATTCTTCATGAACAGGGAAAATTCTTAATTGTGGATGAAGCCCATGGCGCTCATCTGGCTTTTAGTGATAAACTGCCCCTGGACGCCCTGTCAGCCGGAGCCGATGTGGTGATTCAGAGTACCCATAAACTACTGGGGTCCCTGACCCAAAGCTCGCTGATTCATTTTCAGGGCAGCCTGGTCGATCGGCAAAAGATTAAATCGTTTCTTAGCTTACTCCAAAGTTCGTCACCCAGTTATCCGCTGATGATTTCGGTAGAAGAGGCCGTCGACGCCGCTTATGAAAAGGGCGAAATTATTTTTAATACCATTGCCTTGGCCCATCAGGAATTCTGCCGGAATCAGAACGACCAGCAGCCGATTACCCTGTATGAGGGCAGTAACCCGGCTAATCGGTATGACCGCAGCAAGTGGCTTTTTGTGACCCGGGGTATTACGGGAACCGAAGTGGAAGCGTGGCTGTCAGCAAGGTATGGCATTCAATGTGAGCTTTCAGCAGATCATTACGTGCTGGCAATGACTGGCATGGGGACAAGCCAGGATGATTTAAAAAGAATAACCCAAGCTATCTGTGATATAAATAAAATCGTCAGGCAGGATTTGCCTGAAAAAAAAGAAATAAAGACCCGTCTTTGGGAGCACATAAATTTTACCGCCGCGGTGCAAACAGAAATGCCTCTTTGGGAAGCCCTTGCTTCGGAACACCGCGGCAAGATGGCGCTGGCCGCCGGCCAGCTTGTCGGGGATTTCATTATTCCCTATCCCCCGGGGATACCGGTTTTACTCCCCGGCAGCCGGATCAGCCCGGAAATGGTCGTTTATCTGAATGATCTGTTGGATCAGCAGGTCGCGGTGGTGGGGATTGATACAAAAAGAGAAATAACAACTATAAAAAAGGAGCCGGTAAAAATGGAAAAGAATCATCAGGGACAACTCATCGTCATCGAAGGGGTGGACGGCAGTGGCAAACAAACCCAAACAGAGCTGCTCTATGACCGGCTGTTAAAAGAGGGGCAAAAAGTGAAAAAAATTGCTTATCCCCGCTATGACAAAAAATCCTCAGCCATGGTAAAATTATATCTGGAAGGGGCCTTCGGAAAAGATCCCGGCGCCATCAGCCCGTACATTGCATCCACCTTTTACGCAGCCGACCGTTATGCGTCCTATAAAGAAGATTACGAGGACTTTCTGAATCAGGGCGGACTGGTCCTGGTCGATCGCTATACCACCTCTAATATGGTCCATCAGGCGGGAAAAATAAAAGATCCTGGGGAACGGAAACGTTTTCTTGACTGGCTGTGGGATTATGAATTTAATCTCTATGGTCTGCCGATTCCGGATCAGGTGTTTTTTCTTAACATTCCCCCGGAGATCAATCAGCAGCTGATTAAAAATCGGAACAATAAAATAACGGGCAAACAGGAAAAAGACATCCACGAAAGCAGCCCGGAGCATCTGAGGGATTCCTACCACAGTGCCTTGGCCCTGGTTTCGGAATATGGATGGACGGAAATAAACTGTATTTTAAATAACCAGTTGCGAAGTATAAAAAGCATCCATGAGGAAATCTGGGAATGCATAGAGGAGCGTAAAAAAAATGATTGAAGATCAATATATCTATTTAACCATGGCCGACTCAGATATGGATTTTATCCTGCTTAAAAATTATCTAAGTGCCAACGGGATACCGGTAATCACTAAAGAAAAAGGGTTTGGTGGACCCATCCGCAGTATCTTCATGGGAAATTTTACGCCGGCTCATATTGAGGTTTTTGTCAAAGAGAGTGATTTAGAAGAGGCGATAAAACTTCTGGATTATGAAGAGTTCAGTGCCGAATTAGATGAAGAATTGGGGCTGGATACTGAGGATTGGGATGACAGCGATGATAGCAATAATAGCAAAAAGAATAAACCGAATTAGTCACTGTCTTGGAGAGGAAAAAAATGTTTGAAAAGATACAGGGGCATCAAACCATCACCAGTCATCTTGAGAAAGAAATAAAGACCGGCGAGGTCAGTCATGCTTACCTTTTTTCAGGAATCGATGGCCTCGGAAAAAAGAAAACGGCCCGGGAATTCGCCAAAGCGCTTTTATGTCAGGATCAGCGTGATAAAGGCTGTGGCCATTGTTCGGTCTGCACCCAGATTGATCATGAAAACCACCCGGACGTTAAAATTATTGGTCCCAAAGCCGGTGAAGCCAGCATTAAGATCAGTCAGGTCCGGGAAATGATCAGTGAGCTGTCAATTAAACCCTACTCTGGTAATTGGCGGATTAATATCGTGGATGGGGCCGAAAGAATGACCCCTGAAGCTCAGAACAGTTTGCTAAAATCATTAGAAGAGCCGCTTTGTTATAATATTTTTATCCTCATCACCAGTCATATCCAATCCATTTTGCCCACCATCCGATCGCGTTGTCAGAGTTATCATTTTCAGCCGCTGAGTCTTGTCGATCTGGAGACCGTTCTTTGTCAAGAAACTGATTTCGATAAGAACACGGTCTCGGAGGTTGTGGGGGCCGCCAGTGGGTCCCCGGGAATGGCCTTATATCTGCTGAGTAATAGCGAGATCCAGAAAGAACGGACCCATTTTCTCAGGGAGCTTTACAGCCTTTTAAAGGGTGATGAGATCAAGGTCTTTACCCTGGCAGAGGTGTTATCCAAAGATAAGGCCACCAGTCAGGCGATCCTGGAGTTTTTTATTCACTGGTTTTATGAGGTGAGTTTGCTGCTGGAAGGTCATCCCCTGCCGAATCATGGCGAGCCCAACCCGGCCCACAGAGCGTATCACCATTTGCTGGAAAATGAAAAAAATCAGGCCATTATTAAAACTTTATTTGAAATGATGGCGACGATACAATATAATGTTAACTTAAGATTACAATGGGAAAAGTGTTTCATTAAGATAATGAAAATTCAGAAAGGATAAATCCAATGGGAAAATCAGTCGTCGGCGTACGATTTAAAAAAGTGGGCAAAATATACTATTTTGATCCGCTGGATATAGCATTTGAACAGTTTGATCCGGTTATTGTGGAAACCGTCAGGGGCGTTGAGTATGGCGAAATTGCTTTGACTGCCAGAGTGGTGGATGAGGAAGAAATGGTGGCTCCGGTCAAACCGGTTATCCGTAAAGCAACAGCAGCCGATACCATTGAGTTTAATAAGCTCAAGAAAAGCGAGCAGGATGCCAAAGCGGTTTTTATTACCAAGGCAAAAAAACACAAGCTGGAAATGAAACTGGTCGATGTTGAATACACCTTTGATCAGAAAAAGGCGATCTTTTATTTTACGGCCGAAGGTCGGGTGGATTTTAGAGAATTAGTCAAAGATCTGGCTTCCATCTTTAAGGTGCGGATTGAGCTGAGGCAAATTGGGGTTCGCGATGAGGCCAAACTATTTAAAGGCTTGGGCGTTTGCGGACGAACCACCTGTTGTGCCCAATGGCTGGGTGATTTTACACCCGTGTCGATTAAAATGGCCAAGGAACAAAACCTTTCCCTTAATTCGACTAAGATTTCAGGGATCTGCGGTCGGCTTTTATGTTGTCTGACCTATGAACAGGAGTTTTACGAAGAAGTTTCCAAAAAATTGCCCAAGGTGGGACAAAGAGTCATTACAGCCGATGGCGAGGGTGAAGTATTTAAGTTAAGCATTCTGGAAGAAACAGTTTTCGTCAAAATTCAGGTCAATAAAGACGAAACGGAGGTAAAAAGATACCTTCTGGAAGAAATTGAAGTAAAAAAATTCGAAAAAGTCAAAAAAGACAAATAATCATCTTGATTTCACTACAAAAAAGGATATAATAAAGATGTTGTTAATGCTAAAAGGAGGGTTTTTAAATGGCTTATAAAATTACAGACGAATGTATAGCTTGTGGATCATGCATGGATGAATGTCCAGTTGAAGCAATTTCTGAAGGCGATATCTATGTTATTGATGCAGCTACTTGTACTGACTGTGGCGCTTGCGCGGAACAATGTCCAGTAGAAGCAATTGTTCAAGACTAGTTAGAAGTGTTAAGAAAAGGCACCTTTCAGATTTTCTGGAAGGTGCCTTTAACGTGGCATTGTTTTAAAACAGATTTTATTTTATGGTGTTAGATTATAAGATACCGGGGTAAATATATATTCAAGAAATAAAATTAATGACAGATGAAATCTGGAGGAGGAAAAATGCAGAAATACGTATGTGATGTTTGTGGTTATGTTTATGATCCTGAGGTTGGGGACCCGGATAGTGGTGTGAGCCCAGGAACCGCTTTTGAAGATATTCCTGACGATTGGGTTTGCCCATTGTGTGGTGTCGGAAAAGAAGATTTTTCGCCGGAAGACTAGAAAATAACAATCAAAAAAGAGCTAAAGCTCTTTTTTTTATGGGATCAATGGGTTATAATGACAATGACTTTAGAAACATGGAGGACATATGGCAGTTAAAGCACGGGAAACCCTTGAGAGCAAACAAATCAGCATCACAACCCTGGGGATATTAATGGTGGTAGTGGTTGGCTATACTTTTTTATACAATCAGTTTGCCAATACCCTGGAAGATTATCGTTTAAAAACCATCGTTGGTGTGATCAGCCTGGTAATTATGATGGGTGGCTTTTTGATTTCGTTACGTTATATTACAACCATCTATGAGATGGTTATCACCCACGACCGGTTGATTATTGACCGAAAAATATTTTTCTGGAAGAAAACCGTCCTGGAAGTAAAAATTGAGGACATTAAAAAAATTCTGCCAATTGAGGAAGCAAAAAAAGTTGAAGGACAGACGCGCAATTTCACCCTGACAAATATGGACGGAAAACGAAAATATATGGTCCAATATGAAACACAGGGAAAAATTTGTAGTGCAAAGATCCAATGTACCGGGAAATTCATAGATACTTTGAAAAAATTGGTCAAAATATGATAGCTTTAAGGAAATCTTAAGAGAAATAGAGTATTATTTAGTCATAACAAGTTACCCTCTTTCAAAGTTTTTAGAAAAAACCGAGCGCTTTTCACACGGCTTCGGTTTTTTTCTTTTTTGAAAAAAGTTAACAAAGACGTAAAAAGAATTTGCATCAGATAATTCGATAGTGTTAATATTACTAAAAGTCGGGTATAATAGTCCTAAGTAACTAAAGGCAGGAAAGGAAATACCAATGGAAATTGTAGCAATTATGGGAAGTCATCGAAATAATCACAACACTCAGAAAGCCGTCGACTATTTTATTGGCAAACTTAATGTGGAGTACGAGTTATTTGAATATAATGTTAATCAAATAAACGTTCAGGCTTGTATCGCCTGTGATTATTGTATTCCGCATCAGGGAGAATGTGTGATTGAAGATGATATGACCGGGATTTATCAGAAAATGGAAAGCTGTGATTTGCTGATTGTGGCCAGTCCGGTTTATTTTAGTGCTTTTCCATCAAAAATAAAGGCCCTGATTGATCGAACCCAGATGATTTATAACCTTAAAGATAAATCATCGATCAAAAAGAAAAAAATTCTGATTATTGGCGTCGGTGGGGCACCTCATTATCCACGTCAGTTTCAGGCCATTGATAACACCCTGGAATGGTATAAAAAAACCCTGAGTTGTGATGAAATCGGCTTTGTTCAGTTTTCCCATACCGATGAGCGACCAGCATTGGATAACACAACGTGTTTGAACGAACTGGAAGAAATTGCACAAAAAATAAATACGCCACTGGCTAAAAATTAAAGAGATTAAAAAAAAGGAGATAAAAAATGGCAAAGATACTAGATCAAACAGAATTTGATAACTTGGTGATAAATGGAAAAGGCGTTGTCCTGGTAGATTTTTTTGCGACCTGGTGCGGGCCCTGTAAAGCATTGGCTCCCGTTTTAGAAGACGTCGCTGAGCAGATTAAAGACAAAGCCAGTGTTTATAAGGTCGATATCGATCAGACTCAGAGCCTGGCCCAGCAATACCGGGTAATGAGTGTGCCAACGATGAAAATATTCAAAAACGGCGAAGTCGTCGAAACCATTGTCGGGCTCCAGTCAAAAGGCGTTTTGGTAGATAAGCTAAATTATTATGCCGGTTAATTAAGCAATAAAAAAGAGGGATCACTTCATTAAGGAGTGGTTCTTTTTTTTAGATTCATATTCAAAACCTTAAGAAAAATAAGGAGACCGTTTTCATTTTAAGACAAATCAGCCAAGTTGTCGGGATTTTAGACAAGTTTAATCAATCGTATAATTACAAGCTGAACAGCGTCGTGCTATACTCCTTTACGCACATGAAAGGAGCAAAAATGAATAAAAATAGAGTCAACAAAGCCAATACGGTGAGATTTATCGTTATCATCGGCGTCATTATTATTCCCCTTATGTATAGTTTTTTCTATCTCAGTGCCTTTTGGGACCCCTACTCAAAACTGGATAATTTACCAATCGCACTCGTCAATAACGATGTGGGCGCCAGCATCAATAATCAACAGCGAAATCTCGGTGACGAATTTCTCGATAAACTGATTAAGGATGGCACCTTTAAGTACGTGATTACCGATGAAGCCACCGGGCGAGCCGGGACCGAAGCGGATGATTACTATGCCATGATTGTGGTGCCGCGCAGTTTTTCACAAAATATTGCGTCAGCGGCCACCGTCAATAAACAGGCGGCCAGCATTATCTTTTCGCCCAACGAAAAACGAAATTATTTAGCCAGTCAGATTTTAGGAAAAGCTGAGCTGCAAATGGAAACCAGCTTACGCGAGAGTATCTCTGGCGAAATCGTCAACAATCTGACCGATCAGGTCGCCAAGGTGCCCGGTCAGTTGGGGACCCTTAACGATGGGTTAAGCCAGCTTTCCAGTGGCTCAGCCCAATTGCTGAGTGGCTCTAAGACCTTAGCTAACGGCACCGATTCGCTGGCCGCCGGTTCCCGGGAATTGGCAACGGGCTCGGAAACTCTGGCATCTGGCACCCAGGCCCTCGCCGCCGGCAGTCAGACCCTGGCCGATGGGACCCAAACTCTGGCCGCCGGAACATCAGAATTTGCCGCAAAATTCGCTGATTTCAATGATGGCATCAGTACCCTCAAAAGCGGCTCAGCCCAGGTCAGTGATGGCGCATCGACTCTGGCTGACGGAACCGAGCAGCTTAATCAGGGGATTCAGGCCTATACCGCTGGGGTCGATACCCTGATTGGCAATGTCAACCAGACTTCGGCTTTTATTTCAGACTTTGTCGGCGAACATCCCGAATTAATGGCCGATCCCCAGTTTGCGGCCTTTATTTCGAATATGGCCTCCAGCGATAATGCCGAGAGCATTGCCCAACTGGAAGCGGCGGGCAGTCAGTTAAGCGGAGCATCCGATGCCATTGCTACCGGCACCCAGGCATTGGCCGCCGGTACCAGCAATCTGGATGATGGGATTGCCATCGTCAGTGCCGCCGCCGGTCAATTAAACAATGCCGCTGATAGTATCTCAGATGGTGCCAGTGCCGTTTCAGATGGCGCCTCATCACTGACAAACGGCGCTACTGCGGTATCAAACGGGGCCACCACCTTGACCAATGGCGTTTATACCCTGGCTGACGGTGCTACCACCCTGGCGAGTGGTGCCACGACCCTGGTCGATGGTCAGCAGCAGTTAGGCAACGGCATTACTACCGCCCAGAACGGCGTCACCACCGCCGTGAATGATGCCAATGCCGATACCGCCAAATTAAATGGTTTGGGCACCTATGTCAGCGAGCCGGTAACTGTGGACGATGAGATTATTGACCCGATTGCCAACTATGGCACCTACTTTTCGCCCTACTTTATGTCCCTGTCGCTATGGGTTGGGGCCTTGATTATCTTCTTTGGGATCTATTTTGATGCCGATCAGAAATTCAAGATTTTGTCCCGGGAAAGCAGTAATAAAACCGCCCGCAGTTTTATCTACCTGTTGTTGGGTCTGGCCCAGGCGATTTTGCTGGGCAGTATCATTAAGTATGCTTTAGGGCTGGAAATCGCCCATACCGGCTTATACTTTGTTTCGGTTTGTCTGGTCTCGATGACCTTCCTGGCGATTGTCCAGTTCTGTATTATCCACATGGGCGATGCCGGGAAATTTGTGGCATTGACGCTGCTGATTCTGCAGTTGACTTCCTGTGGCGGGACCTTCCCGATCGAAACGGTGCCAAGATTCTTCCAGGTGCTTTACCCCTTTATGCCGATGACCTATTCAGTAGTGGTGTTTAAGGACACCATTACCGGCGCAATCTCCGGTGACTTCTGGCATAGTTTCCTGATTCTGGCTATTTATCTGGTGGTGTTCTTTGCCGCCACGATTTTACTGACCATGATTAAGAAACGGAAAGCTGATAAAGAAGATATGACGGTCAAAGCCGAACTGAATTCAGACCAGTCATTCTAAATAAGTAGAATTAAATATTTAAGGTAGGGGCGATCAGTGATGACCAGGGGGTCAGACCCTCGCCCGCACACTGCACAATGACCAGTTCAGTTGCAAAAATCTTTAAACCAACATAGATAGACCAAATAAAAAGAACGCTGCATATCATCAATATGTGGGGTTCTTTTTATTTGCCGTCGATCACTTTGAAATAACAAGCTGAAATGATATAATTATTTTTAAAAAAGATCATGAGGAGTATCTGCATGTCCGATGCGTCAATTACCAAAAAAGCCATCGCCAAAGGCTTTAAGCATATTCTAACTAATAAAAGTTTTGAAAAAATTACCATCGCCGAAATTACCGCCGAATGTAGCCTGAACCGCCAGACCTTTTATTATCATTTTCAGGATAAATACGATCTGATCAACTGGATCGTTTATCAGGAAGCGATCCTCGTGATCAGAAAAGATCTGACGATCGAAAATTGGGACGTCAAGGTGCTGGAGCTACTAACGACGATGAAAAGTGATAGCCATTTTTATCAAACGACCCTAAAAGAGATCGCTGGCACCGAATTTCAGAACTATCTGTTTACCGTCACCAAGGAAATTTTTATGGAAATGATTGAACACCTGTCCCGTGACCGCAAAATGAACTCGGAAGCAGTCCCGGTGATGACGCCCCAGAAGAAAACATTCACCGCCGAATTTTTATCTTATGGGGTGGTGGGGATGATCATTGACTGGGCGCAAAACGGGATGAAGCAATCGCCCGAGGAAATCACCATCAGCATTAAAGATATTATCAACGGGGCCCGGATGTTTGCCGTTTCCCGCTATTTTCAGGAACTGACCAAAGCGTAACAGCGAAGACCGGCTGAATCAACAGCCCCAAATAAGCAACAAGAAAATTTAAGGAGTCCATATGAAAAAGAATGAAGTGATTGAATTAACAATAGAAGGATTTAATTTCCCCGGCAAATCCTGGGGCATGCACAGCGAAAAAAAAGTCGTTATGAAAAACGGCCTGCCAGGGCAACGGGTACGGGTGAATATTGCCAAGAAACGAAAAAAATTTGAAGGCCGAATCGTGGAAGTACTGGAAAAAGCCCCTAATGAAATTGACGCCGCCTGCGCTGTCTTTGCCAAATGCGGGGGCTGTACCTACCAGAACCTGCCCTATCAAGAACAGCTCAAACTCAAAGAAAGCTACGTCTTAAACCTGCTTAATCAGGCCGGTATAACAGACTTTGCCTATGAGGGGATTGTCCCCAGCCCCGAGGTTTTTGGTTACCGGAATAAGATGGAATATTCTTTCGGCGATAACGAAAAAGATGGCCCGCTGATGCTGGGACTTCACGAACAGGGCAGCTTTTATAATATCGTCAAAACCGATGGCTGCAAGATTACCGATGAAGATTTTAACCAGATTCAAACGGCGGTGCTGGGCTATTTTGCCCAAACCGGGGACAGCTATTTTCATAAACGCAGCCACGAAGGCTTTTTAAGACATCTGGTCGTGCGAAAAGGAAAACACACCGGTGACCTGCTGATCAATCTGGCCACCACCACCCAGGGAACGCTCGACGAAGCGGCCTTTGTTAAATGCCTGCTGGAGCTACCGCTTATCGGTCAGATCCGAGGAATTCTGCATACCCAAAACGATGGCGTCGCCGATGTGGTCAAAGCCGAAACGGCTAGAATTCTATACGGCGAAGATAAAATTGAAGATAAGATTTTAGGACTGACCTTTGAAATCACCAGCTTTTCCTTTTTCCAGACCAATACCTTAGGAGCAGAAAAGCTCTATTCGGTGGTCCGGGACTTTGTCGGTCAGGAACAGAACGAAGTCATTTATGATCTGTACTGCGGCACCGGCACCATTGCCCAGGTACTGGCGCCCGTTGCTAAAAAGGTGGTCGGCATCGAGCTGGTTGCCGAAGCGGTTGAAGCCGCCAAAGCCAATGCCACCAAGAATGGCCTGGACAATTGCCAGTTTATCGCCGGCGACGTGATGGTGGAAGTGGCCAACCTCCACGATCCGGCCGATGTGATTATTCTGGACCCGCCCCGGGACGGCATCCACCCCAAAGCGATCTTTAAAATTCTGGATTTTAAACCCAAGGTATTTGTGTATGTTTCGTGTAAGGCGACATCACTGGCGCGGGATCTGCCGTTTTTTGTGGCGGCGGGGTATGAGGTCAAGAAGGTACAGTTGGTGGATTTGTTTGCGCATGGGGGGCATGTGGAGACGGTGGTGTTGATGACAAAGAAAAGTGAATAAACAAAAAAGCATTAAAGAAGCTATTTATGGGAGCTTGACTATGAAAGTTGGAGCTTGGAAATTGTGATTGTATCGGTTCGTTGGAATAAGACATAGGTAGAGATTTTCAGTGCGAGTGGATGATTTAATGCGGCAATAGTTAAGTGAATAAGTATGGATGTTAGGGCATTTTTAGGCTCTTAATTGATAAATGGCAGTAGTAAATTATTGAGATAGTAATGAATGTGGGTGATTATTTGTTAACTTTAGATTTGTTTGACTATACTTCTTTGACAGACCTTGAGAGGAGCATAACAAAATATGTAAATAAAAATGTAGAATCCATTATCAGGGTTCTACTAGATTATTTGGAAGATGACAATGGTTTTACGCCAGAATGCTTTTTACCTTACAACAACTTAAAAATTAATAACGATACATGGAATGAAATGGTTTATGATCTGTATGATATTGTCCGGTCTGATGTGATTAGGGAGTATGTAAAACCAAAGTATGAATTTTTGCTTTATGTGATACTTCAGTGGTGGGCCGATTGTACTGACGATTCTGAGGATCTTCTTACGAATAAGCTGGATAGCAATTTAGTTACTAAAATTAAAAGTACATATACTTCAGAAGATGGAGAAAATTATGTTTTAAAGGCAATTACTAATTTTAAAGAATACTATTACATTTTTTTTACAGATCAGGATTTTCTACCCGGTAGCTTAGAAAGAATGCTAATAATATTTTTAAAAAATCAAGATTTGTTTAAAGAGCTATTTCCTGATACCGATCTGCAAGAATATTGGGACTTAATGCCGAAAGATCTACAAGAACAATTTGAAGAATTAAATTATGAGCAGTACGAATCAATAAAAAAAGACTTGTTCGAATATACCCTTTTACAAAATTTGTTTCTTTGTAGCGAAAGATTGCAAGCGAACCATATGTATAAAGAATCACTCGAAGATGAGATGAATGATTTTATTAGAGACTTGCTTACATGTTCTGGGTACAATTTGCGAGATCAGACAAGACAAGGTACCTCGAATGGCGGAAAACAAGCAGGAGAAGTTGATATTTTAGTTAGAAAAGAAAATATTCCTTATTCAATTATTGAAGCCTTAAGATTATCAAGTATTGACAAAGCATACATATCTGAGCACATTGATAAGATATATAAATATGATACGTTAGGCAATAGATGCAATTTTATCATCTCATATGTAAAGACAAGTAATTTCCTTAAGTTTTGGAAAAATTACTTGCTATTTATTGAATCGTACAATTATCCGTTTGAACAGGATGAATTTACGGTACCTCTAGATCACCAATATCCCGAATTGAAGTGGGCGGTAACAAATTTAAAACGTAATGACATAATAACAAAGCTTTATCATATAGTTATTCATATTCCGAGTTAATAGGCCTAATTCTTGAAGAAATGAGGTGTAGTATGACTGATATTAGAGAAGAAGGGATTCCGGTTTCTAATTCATCGAAATTGCATGACAAAATAGGCAATGTGAAAACGAATAAAAAAGAACTAGCAAAATCGGCGCATGAAAATGCAGATGAATTTTATATTGGAGCAGGTATTATTTTCAGAGATTCGTTTCAATTGATACAAGTAGTATCCGTTAATATGGCATTTGCATGCGAGTTATATATAAAGTCAATGTTATATAACTACGATATTGACTTTGGTAAGACGCATCGTATTTTAGCGTTGTATAAGCTATTGCCAGAAGATTGTCAAAATAAAATAAAGAATACTGTGCAGTTTCAATACGCTAGAGGAGATAATTTTGAGTTAGTGTTAGAGGAAATTAGCGATGCATTTGTATTTTTACGATATGCGCACGAACGTAAAACTATAGTTACTGATTGGAGTAGTTTATTGGCAATTACTACTGCGATTATGAAAGTAACAAAAGAAATCGAAGAAATGTTATTGCAGGAATAATTGCCAGATTGGAAGAATATCCATGGAGTAGTTATGATAAAGTTATCCAGGCCTATCAAATAAATTCGTCTAAACTTAATATTGAAATCATCAAAGATTATTTTCCATCGTCGGCAGATTTTGTTCGTTTTTCGGAGGAAGAAAATCAGGATGATTTTCTGGAAATCAATCAAAAAACCAGATGGTGTAATGCGCAGCTTACTGATATGCTGAGACAGAACAGCGAATATCAGGATCTGGGCGAACAGTCGTTTGAAAAGCGAACCCAGTTGATCCGACAGATTCAGCAGGAAACCGGTGGCAGTATCCGTCAATTGAGCCGAGTTTTGGGACTGGGCAAGATGATGGTGGAGCGGGCCGTGAAATGACGAGTATGACAGGCGAAACGACCCTTTGTCATTCGAAGCGTTCATAACGTGTGAATTATCCCCGCAATACCCGGGAAGGAAAAAAACATGAAAATCATAAAAGCTGGAAAAGCAGATCTTGAAACTATTTTGTCACTTCAGTATTTAGCATACCAAAGCGAAGCGAGACTGTTAAATAATTATGAAATTCAACCATTGACCCAAACACTGGAAGAAGTGTTTATGGAGTTTGAAAAAGGAACATTCTATAAGGTCGTTAATGAAAAGAATGAACTGATTGGATCGGTCAGAGGCTTTGTTGACAATGACACGGTCTATATCGGCAAATTGATTGTACATCCCGATTATCAGGGAAAGGGCATTGGTACAGCACTGCTGAAAGAAATTGAAAAAGACAACTTAGGACTACGGCAAGAACTGTTTACCAGCGATCAAAGTCTTAGAAATTTAAGGCTTTATAAACGCCTCGGCTTTGTTCAATTCAAAACTAAACTGCTGTCAGAAGATCTGAATCTGGTATTTATGGAGAAAGAACCGGGATTACTCGATACATGATATGGGGATGGTCCGGGAATTGCATAACAGCGATCCCGTTGATATCCATTATCATCCCAATTATCAAGGCATTTATCAGAACGACTAAAAAGGAGAGGAATAAACATGCCGAAAACGAGAAAGATGTTAAATGATTGGGACGCACCATACATTCAATCGTTGCGGAGATTAATCGAAACCCAGAGTAAAGAAACCCTTGCAAACTGGGCGATTACTTATTGTGAAGCGGTCATGCAGCCATTATGGGAGCGGGACTACCCGAATGATTTGCGACCACAGAAGGCTCTGAAAGCGGCTCGGGAATGGTTATCAGGGACAATTAAACTGCCCCAGGCAAAAAAGGAAATCCTCGCCTGCCATGGCGCTGCCCGTGACGCAGAGGGGAATCCAGTGGCGCAAGCGGCGGCCCGGGCCATTGGTCAATCGGCATCGACCATTCATTCCGCCCAGCATTGTATCGGTTTGGCTTTTTATGGGGCCTTGGCAGTGGCCTATGATCAGCTCGGGACAGCGGCAAGCTGGGATGAAATTGAACAATGTGCCGCCGCAGAGTGCGGTCATATCGAAGCCGCTTTGCGTAGCATAGCAGTGGAGCATGAAACGAACCCGGCAAAAATAAACTGGAATTGCTAAATAGGACAAAGAGTAAAAAAGTGGAACAGGTGCGATTGAAGCAAGAAGATCTTCGGGAACTGGCGGGAAGTATCCCCTTGTCATGATTAAATTACTGGAGGTATTGAAAATGATGAAGACTGCTGTCATTTATGCAACGAAAACCAAACATTCAAAAAAATTGGCGGAAGCGATCGGTTTATTTTTGAATATTAAAGTCCAGAATATCACTGAGAATCCGGCCTTGCATGATGTTGATTTACTTTTTATCGTTGGCGGCATTTATGGTGGTGCCAGTATGCCAGCGCTATTGACGTACATAAAAACGATTGAGGCACCTGTGCCCAAATATGCGGCACTAGTAACAAGCTGTGCTTCAGGCAGTCAAAGGCAGATCACAGTTTGCAATATACTTGAAGAAAAGGGAATAAAAGTTCTTGATGAATTTGTTTGCAAGGGTAGGATATTATTTGTTTCCCCAACGCATCCAAACGCAAAGGATTTAAAAGAAGCAACCGACTTTGCACAAAAAATTGTAGCTAGGGTCTAAATAGGTCTTGTAATTAATGAATGCGTGTAACAGGATTTAGATTGGGTAATTAAATTTATCGCTACGATACCTTGCGGTTGCAAAGTATTGGGTAGAAAAAACAGGTGATTGAATCTAGGCGATAGAAATGCGCGGGTAATTTATTATGAATAAACAGGGAGAAAACAATGAAACGAGTGGCTATTAGTTTAATCTGTATGACATTATTGATTTTTGGTGTGACTGGATGTAGTCAATTATCTCAGGAAGTCAAACAAACAGCGGACGATCTCTATGCCGCCAAGGTGGAGTTTGTGGGAGACAATGCCGCCGTTTATGCATTAATCGAAAAGACGGGCTTGGGAAAAATAAAAGATTACACCATCCAGCTGGAAACCAGTCAGGAACCCTATGGGCTGATCATAAATGTCGCTGAAAAGGAGGATTCTTTTAATGAAAGTGATTTTGCGCCATCGGCGATTCAGTTACTGGGTTTAATCAAGAATCTGGATTATGTCGAAGTTAATAATGGTGATGAGCAGTTTAAAATGTCTACGGAAGAAGCATCGGCGTTGATTGATGAGAATGTAAAAAACCTTGGTGAATCTAAGGATAAACTAAAATCCATCATCGAAGAACTTACAAATAAATAGCTAGAATCCGATTGGGCTGAGTAGATAAAGAGGATAGAAATCACTTGACACAGGTTCCGCAACGTTTTGTGTGTTTCTAGTTTGTGGAAACAGAAATAGTGCTTTCTGATAACCTATTCAAAGTGCGTTTTGCGAAAATGGTTGGACGATTTAATAAAAGATAAGTTATTGATGGACAGATTGCGTAGCAAGTTGAATGCTATATAATAGGTTAAGAATGAGCTAATATAAAGTAACAGAATAGAGTTTATAATGAAGCAATGAATTTTTTAAGAAGGGGAAGTAGATTATGAAATATTTAGGATCATGCCTTTGTGGTGAAGTTACTTACGAAATAGAAGGAGAGTTTGAGAATTTTTATCTTTGTCATTGTGGGCGATGTCGCAAAGATACAGGTTCAGCCCATGCAGCCAATCTATTTTCTTCTACAGCCAAGCTAAGGTGGCTGTCTGGCCAAGAAAAATCTAAAACCTTTAATTTTCGTTCAGAAGGGCACATAAAAAGTTTTTGTACTAATTGTGGATCGGCTTTGCCAAATATACAAATGGATGGAAAATTACTGGTCGTTCCTGCAGGAAGTATTGACAGTGATATAAACATAAAGCCACAAGGACATATCTATTATGCAAGCAAAGCAAATTGGGATACTGAGCTTGAGAAAGTACCAAAGTTTGAAGAGCTCCCAAATGAATGAAAATAAAAACCGTTATCATACAAACGGTGCTGGTGTAACCTTCGAAAAATTAAATGATTCAAGAAAAAGTGAAATAGTGCTAACTCAGCTTGAAAAACACGTTAAAAATATTGATCGAATTTTGTGAATCAGTCGAATTAGTATCCTTTTTCATATGAGAACCGAATGGTTTTGCAAGTAGCTTTATAGATAATTTATTTTATTTTTCGAAGCCGACTTTTTCGGAGTTTTCTCTTATTACGATGTCAGCAACATCTATCAGGGATATTAGGATATATGGAATCAATATCCTACTTATTATTGCAGGAAGTTCAGAAACAAAGTTAGAACAACAATCCCAAGTATCATCAGTGCCCATAAGACGCTGAGTGCCGTAGAAATAATATTTACGGCACTACGGCTTTCGCTGCTTCGCACACAGATCATGGAAAGGGACAGAGCCGCAAGAACAAAGACGATATTTGCTCCCGCCCAAATACTACGTACCCCTTCTGAAAGAGTAATTTTGAATAGCGTTGGGAGAAAGGTTGCCAGTGGCAGGACACTAACAACCAGTGCCGCCACACTTAATTTTTGAAGTTTTTTATTTTCCATCATATTTACCTCATTTCTTTCTTTCCAAATTGGATAACAGCCAGCGTAAGAACCAGCACAAAGATTAGTATCGCGCAAGGCAGGAACGGTATCAGCGAAAATGCGGTATCGGGAGATGCTGCTGTGAAATCATGCAGCGAACAGGACACCAGATAGCCGCTGTAACAATACGGATAGGCAATCCAGAGCGGTGTGTTAGCCACCAAGACGCCGGGGATGACAAGGAGCAGATTCAAACCCACAGAAAGCAAGGGTTTTTCAAATAGAACCGTAATCGCCCACATCGTCGCCACACAAGGCAGCATGGTAAGGAACAGCCCCGCACACCATTTTAGAAGATAAAGCACCGGAAGTGTTTCGGTAATACCCATTGAGCTTGTTGCAATTAACCCTGCAATCATAAATACTACAAGGAAAAGTACCATTTCCATGAAAAGATAAAACATAAGTACACAAAACTTTGCCAGTGAGAGTGTATAACGGCTGATTGGCAGAGCTAGCATTTTTAATATACCATTGTTTTGTGTTTCCCGTCCTGAAATCATTACGCAGACTACAATCATAGAAAATGGAAGCAGATAGTAGGCGTAGACCAAAGCACTCTGAATGAACATGGCTGGCCAGGCATTGGTATATTCAGGCGTGAAATAGCTGCTCAAATTGGCGATCCCCGATGCCACCACCAGCAATGGGGCAACGAAAATCAGGGGAATAATTTTAGAGCGTTTCACTTTCATAAACTCAATTTTGAGCAATTCTAAAAAGTTCATCAGTTTTCCTCCTTACTCATAGCGCAGGTTTTTGGCCATCCATAATCCTGCGCCAAGGAAAAGGACTGTTTCGATTGCAGAAACAATTGTAACTGTCATATCAGGCTGTGCGCTCATAGCTACGGCAGGCTTTAGCATTAAAACAAAGGGATGAATAAGCAGCACCCCCATATCTGATGTCGCCAAAGCCATGCCGCTTAAAAATCCGGCTACCCCTACTCCGAGGGGAACCCACATATTTTCAAAGCGAGAGGAAACCAATAACATAAAGGACAGTACCGGCATGGAAGTAATAAACGAATACCCGGCAAAAGTTATCAGCGTCCCTAATTCAAACGCTCCTTGCGGAAAGTCTGTCATTCCAATTTGCACCAGTGCCAGATTTTGCAGGACGACAGCCACCATAAACATCATGGTTATAATCAAAAATTTACAAAAGTACATAGCCGGAACGCTCATAGGAAGCATATATATTTTTTTGACTGCATTACCCTTAAACTCCATGTTGTAGACCATACAGGTGGCTACTATAATGGCAAACATATTTAGTATCATAATCATGCCGTAAAGTTGGGTCAGCAGCACATCCATTGGAGCTAACGGCAGGTTCAGCAACGTATCCTTTCGCACAAGGAAGTTGACAAAAGCGTATGCAGCACCCAAAATACCAACCGCTAACAATATGGGAATAATGCCAGTCCGTTTCTCTTTCCGAAGCTCGATGGCAAGTGTCCTCATAGCTTTGCTCTCTGCTTTCTTGCTGCATTGTCCTTTTCCACTATTGAAAGAAACACATCCTCCAGATTGTCCGCAGCAAACCCGGACTGTAATGCGTTTTGACGTAAATCATCCAAGCTGCCCTCAAACAATAAACGCCCGTGATTGAGAATACCAATGTCGTCCGCAATCAATTCAATTTCAGAGAGCATATGCGATGAAATTAAAATGGTGCAATCGTAAAGGTCGAGCAAGGATTTCACCAAACTACGAATTTCATGGATACCGGACGGATCAAGTCCATTGGTCGGTTCATCAAGAATAAGGATCGGCGGACGCCCCAACAACGCCCCGGCAAGACCTAAACGCTGTTTCATACCCAACGAATACTTCTTTGCCAGACGGTCACCAAACTCGGTAAGACCAACTAATTCTAAAGCATCCTCTACCGAGCTTTTCGACAACCTCAAAATTCGGCGGATAATGTCAAGGTTTTCCCGGCCTGTCAGGTTAGCATAAAACGAGGGCGATTCAATAAAAGAACCAATCTCTTTCAGGATTGCCAGTCGATCATCTGGAAAGTGCTTCCCATCAATGGTAAAGCTACCCTTTGTAGGGGCGGTCAGCCCCAACAGCATTTTCATAGTAGTGGATTTTCCTGCTCCATTCGGGCCAATGAAACCGTAAATACTACCTTTGCGAATGTGAAGTGAAACATTGTTGACGGAAGTAAAATTTTTGTATTTTTTCGTTAACTGTTCTGTTGTGATAACATAGTTCATATGAAACATCTCCTTTCGTTGATTCCATGTTATAATACCACCCTGACTTTTACATTCTCGCGTCCTTACTTTTACCTTACTTTTTCGCAAGATAGCACCCAAATGAATGCGTTATGATATACTATTTACAGTCGGAGGTAACGCTATGGATCATTCGTTTTTGCACACAAAAAAAATAATGCTCGTGGACGACGAGCCGGATTTACTCAAATTAGTTACAAATATCTTAACGGACGATGGTTTTGAAAATATCGTCATCGCTGCTTCTGTTAAAGAAGGTATTGCAGCCAGCAGAAATGAAAAACCTGATTTAGCAATTTTGGATGTCATGTTGCCGGATGGGGATGGTTTTTTGCTCATGGAACAAATGCGCTCGTTTACTGATGTTCCAATTATTTTTCTTACAGCCAAAGACGAAGCTACGGACAAGTTGGCAGGCTTAGGTCTCGGCGCAGATGATTATATTGCAAAACCATTTATGCCGGAGGAATTATTATTGCGGGTTTATGCAGTCTTGCGCCGTTGCTATAAAGAGGATGCCCTACTGTTGAAGTTAGACAGTTGTACAATTGATTTCAGTCGCGCAGAGGTAAACAGGAGCGGTGAAGTCATTCCTTTAACAGCAAAAGAACATACTTTGCTTGAAGCACTCGCCCGGAATGAGGGGAAAATTGTCACTGTGGATGCGCTTTGCGAAGCTCTTTGGGGGGATAATCCTTTTGGGTATGAAAACAGTCTAAATGCCCATGTACGGCGTATAAGGGAAAAGATAGAAACAGACCCGTCAAAACCTGTTGCCCTTATTACGATCAAGGGATTAGGCTACAAATTGAATACAAGGAAGTGACGCGATGAAATCATTCGGAAGGTATATATCTAAGCACCTGGTATCTTTTGCAGGCTTTATTCTTGTGTTGCTGCTTATCAATGTTATTACCTTTGGATGGACTTTTCATAGCGTTATTAAAAAGGACTATGGGGCGATATCACCTAATAATATGTTGGAAGAAGTTGCCGCAGCGTCTACATTGGAGGGACTATCAGATGAAGCCCGCAATAAATTGGAAAGCAATCATATTTGGGCTATTTTCCTCAATGCAGCAGGAGAAACCATGTGGTCTGTTAATGCCCCGGAGAACATTCCGGCGCACTATACCGTTCAGGATGTCTCTATATTTTCAAGGGGCTATCTTGAAGATTATCCTGTTTTTGTTTGGAATACCGATAGCGGATTACTGGTATTGGGCTATCCGAAAGACAGCTATACCAAACTCACAAGCAATTATTTTTCGATTCAAGCAATTAGAACCCTGCCGCTTTATTTTTCAGGAATGTTAGCGGTTGATCTGCTTCTGCTGTTTTTCGCTTACCATTTGTCGAAACAGAAAATCATCAAGAGTACAGAGCCGATTATTTCATCCATTGAAACACTCTCAAATGGTAAGACGGTATCGCTTTCCATACGCGGGGGGCTTTCTGAGGTGGCTGAAAGCGTGAATAAAGCATCGCAGATATTAAGCAGGCAGAATGAAGCGCGTGCCGATTGGATCAGCGGTGTTTCCCATGACATACGGACACCTCTTTCTATGATTATGGGGTATGCTGGGCGTATCGCAGACAGTAGTGTTGCAGACAGTTCTATTAAGGAACAGGCGGAAATTATTCGGAACCAAAGTGTTAAGATTAAAGATCTGGTACAGGATTTGAATTTGGTATCACAGTTGGAATATGAAATGCAGCCGTTACACAAAGAGCCGGTTAGAGTATCAAAGTTGCTGCGTTCCTATGTGGCAGAATTATTCAATACAGGTATTTCCGATATTTATTCCATTGAAATTGAAATCACTCCTGCTGCTGAAACAGCCGCAATTAACTGTGACCCCCGCTTAATCTCGCGGGCTGTAAACAATTTAGTACAGAATAGTATGAAACACAATCTGCAAGGCTGTCATGTCAAGCTATCCATTGATTGCTCCGATACTTCCCTTATCCTTATTATCGCTGATAATGGTATTGGATTATCGGCTGAAAAGCTGCAAGAATTAGAGGAAAAACCTCATTATATGAAAAGCACTGATGAAAGGCTGGATTTGAGACATGGCTTAGGGCTGCTGCTTGTCCGGCAGATTGTGGATGCCCATGAGGGAACAATGCAGATAAAGAGTGTTGCTAATCATGGATTTACAACAACCCTGACCTTTCAAAAATGAGCAGCTTATTATGGCAAAACCAAGAAAAAGTGCGTGAAAAGCAGTCATTATCAAGACAATGCGAAATGCAAATTGTTTATATCGTCAATCCAAACGATAACAGAGAATTTTAATAATATGTTGGAGGAATTAGAAAATGAATGATTGGTTTACAATGGATCAGATAGACAAAGAAACGTATATTATTAGTGAGTACCGTCATTGGGAGGAAACGCATTGCTATTTGCTTAACGGTTCTGAGCGTAGCCTTTTGATTGATACAGGACTTGGTATTTGCAATATTTACGACGAGGTAATCAAGTTGACTGATAGGCGGGTTACCGCTGTGGCAACTCATATTCACTGGGATCATATTGGTGGTCATAAAGATTTTTCGGATTTTTTCGCTCATGAGGATGAACTAAACTGGCTGAATGGAAAATTCCCGCTGTCCATTGAACAAATCAAGGACATGGTAGTAGATCGCTGCGATCTGCCACAGGGGTATAATGTGGACAATTACGAGTTTTTTCAGGGTATGCCTACAAGGGTTCTGAAGGATAATGATGTAATTGACATTGGCGGGCGTACCTTAAAGGTGCTGCATACACCCGGTCATTCACCTGGTCATATGTGCTTTTATGAGCAAGAACGTGGTTATCTTTTCACTGGTGATCTGGTTTACAAGGATACTTTGTTTGCTTATTACCCATCTACTGACCCGGAGGCATATCTAAAATCAATCGAACGAGTTGCAGCACTGCCGGTAAAACGAGTTTTCCCGGCACATCACAACTTGGATATTCAACCGGAAATACTTAACAGGATGCAGAATGCTTTTCAGCAGCTAAAAATTGAGGGAAAACTGCATCACGGTAGTGGAACGTTTGATTACAAAGATTTTGCTATCTGGCTATAATATTAGTACTTGTTAGGAAGTTTAACCGACACGGCAGTTTTGTGTTAAGTCAAACGGGACAAACGGTGCCTGTGTAACCTTCGAAAAACTAAATGATTCAAGAAAAAGTGAAATAGTGCTAACTCAGCTTGTAAAACACGTTGAAAATATTGATCGAATTTTGTGAATCAGTCGAATTAGTATCCTTTTTCATATGAGAACCGAATGGTTTTGCAAGTAGCTTTATAGATAATTCATTTTCTTCTCGGTTTTAACTGCCAAAACAGTATAAATAGCATCATTAATTTTAGTCTTCTCCACAATGTCGAAGCCAATGGTTAACAATATTTTTTCGAGTTCCTCTGATTTAATACGAATGGACATGGGCGGGCCTTCTATAATCAAATCGTCCTTTTCATATTCAAGACATAATAAGTGTCCGCCGACGGATAGCACTTCAAATATTTTGGTGAGCGCTATCGTCAGTGACTTTACTTCGTGAAGGATTAGAGAAGCCATAACAAAATCAATGTTGTCATTTTGAAGACTTAAATTCTCAATAGTCTCTTGAAGCGGTTCAATGTTATGAAGTCCTTTTTCTTTCGCTTTGGCTTCTATGACACTGAGCATGCGTTTGTCAGGGTCCATGGCATAGACTTTATTGATTGTCCGCTTTGCCATCGGAATCGTAAAAAATCCTGAACCAGCGCCCACATCAAGTAGCGTCTGGTTGTTATGAATGGGCATTTGATTTATAAGAACTTCTGGTGGGATGAGACGCTCTCTTTGCTGGCTATCTAAAAAAGCCATTTTGGTTAAAAATTTTTGATCCTGTTGGTTGTGGTTATGATTCATAATAAAACCTCCTATAAAATATAATTCAGACTGTATTTATCTGTGATTGCGTTAAAAAAAATGAGCAGTTAAAACTGCATGAGTTTCTAGCTCATCTTTTAGACAATGTTGTAAAACCGTTTTTCTTTAAGATCGTTCACCATTTTCGCTTCAGCGTCTCTCATAACCTTTTCGATTGGGCATGCACGGTTCTCGTCCATTTCACAAGTGAAAAGAGCGCCACTGCCTTCAATGGCTTGAATGACGTCATAGAAGCTAATTTCAGTCTTAGGTTTTCTAAGACTATAGCCACCATTTACGCCAGCAGTAGACTGAATAAGGTCAGCCTTTACTAATTGGGTTAGTATCTTGGACAGGTAGGTAGGTGATATATTCATATGACTCGCTAATGGCTGAAGACTAAAATTGTTCTTGCCTTCTTGCTTAATGAAATAGGCCATTATATGCAAAGCATAATTCGTTGCTTTCGTATATTTCATAATTATTCCTCCATAAAGAAAATACAGACTGTATTTGTCTTTGATTATACGCAACAAGTTTAGAAATGTCAATAACCTTTTTAATAAGCGCATAATTAATAGTCGATTCTTCAAAATTATCGGTTGATTCTTAAGCCTTTTTGTAGTTTAATGTAGTTGACTAAAAAGTAGATAGGAGATTAAAAATGGCAAAAAATTGGTATCCCGTTATTGATTATGATTCTTGCGTTAGTTGTGGCAGCTGCACTGCGAAATGCACCCATGATGTATATGATAAGAAGAAAGCGCCAGCTGCCCATGTTGTTTACCCGGAGGGGTGTGTTGACCAGTGTCATGGATGCGGTAATTTGTGTCCCAATGGATCAATTACCTATTTCGGTGATGAGACTGGTTGGGTATCGCCAAACCTGTAAGCTTGGGATTTTCAAACACTTGTCGCTAGCGATCGTACAAACGTACAAACGGTGCCTGTGAAACCTCCGAAAAAGTCGGATTCGAAAAATAATATGAATCATCTATAAAGCTACTTGTAAAATTATTCGGTTTTCAAACGAATTCTGTCTATCAGGAAATCATAGATTCTCAGTTTTATCGGGAGGAGAAAGCGGCATGAAAAAGAAAAATACTGAAAGTGTGGGCTTTAAAGGCAAAATTGTTCAAAAAACCAAAAATATGTGGGGGACGATTAAGCGGTTCGCGGCTTATCTTTAAAAAGCGGTTTCATGATTACTTTGGCGGCTATCTCGACAATTGCAGCTACAGTGATGCAGGTATACAGCAAGCTGGAAATTCGATTCTGTCAATGAGGATATGGTGAAAACCGGAAACCACAAGGAACTCATGGGCATGAACGCACCTACACGGACATTTATAACAGCCAATTTGCGCAAACAAAAATAGCTTGAGAAATGCTGCAATTTAGTCAACGAACATGAGTGAATAAATATGAGCCAGAGTTTTTAGGTCAACTTAAACAACAACTTCCAAAACATTGTTGACGAGGATACAATATATTAATATAATGTTGTTGAAATGTCAAAGAGTGGGAGGATAGTTCATGAACAAAGAAGAACAGGCCATGATGGGTTTATGGGACATATTTAAAAAGAAAATGTGGCTGGATAGTTATAAGATGAAAGACAGTCTTATGGGTTATAATCCTTCTGAAATACATTGTATCGCTTATATCGGAGATGATGAAGCTTCCAACGTGACAAAGCTGGCGGAGTCCTTTAATATGACCAGAGGTGCCATAAGTAAACTAACAAAGAAGCTCGTAAAAAAAGGGCTTATAGAAAGTTATCAGAAGCCGGATAACAAGAAAGAAGTCTATTTTAGACTCACCGAGCAAGGGAAAATGATTTGCAACATCCATAAAGAAATGCACAGAGAGTTTGAGAATAGAGATCAACCCTTTTTTGAACAGATAACCGAGGAACAGATTGATGTTATACTCGGCTTCGCGGAAAAGTATAATATGCATTTGGACGCGGAAATAAAGAAACTGGGTGTAGATATGAAGTCTGATAACCTATAGTTTTGCAGGTTCTCATTGAAATACATTAAGGAATATGAAATCATTGGCAGTCCATCTTATCGAAGATGGGCTGTATTTTTTTGCGTCTTAAGATTTGCGCACTTTACTGCCGCTATTAATGTTGACAAGGAAACAATAAAGTGATATGATGGTTATGTTGACAGGGAAACAATAATTTCGTTGCGAGATGAGACACTATAATGAATACACAATCTATGGAACAAGCGGGAAGCAAACCCGATCTGCAAGGAGGTAAAAGCATGAATATAATTGGAATTATCGCAAGTCAGCGTAAAGAAGGCAACACCGCCTTTATTGTAAACAAAATACTCGAAGGTGCGAAGGAACAGGGTACCGAAACGAGTACCTTTGGTTTCAGTGATCTTGATATCAAACCGTGCTGCGGTTGTTGGGCCTGCCACAAGAGTGATCAGGGGTGTGTTATCAAGGATGACATGCAGAAAATTTATGACGCGCTTGAACATGCCGAAGCCATTGTTTTAGGCTTACCGATTTACATGGGGCAGATGAGCGCCCAGGGGAAGATATTCACCGACAGGCTGTTTGCCCGATTTTCTCCGCGCTTCTCTCCGTTTTTCAAAGAAAACGCCGTAAAGCAAAAGCTGATTCTTTCGTTTAATCAGGGGAATCCAGATGCCGGCCTGTTCAAGGTCTACACTGATTATACGAAACACATGTTTGAGGTATTGGAGTTCGATGTTACAGCGTTACCGATTGTTACCGATTTGCGAAGCAAACCGGCGCATGAAAGAGAAGATCTCCGAACTGGATTAAAGGAATTTGGTTCAACGTTAGGATTGGAAGGACACCAGAAATAGTATGGAGGAAAACACAGTACGCTAATGGTGATGGCCTCACTTATATTGTTGATATATCCACTGATACAAGGAAATAGCTTGAGCTGGCCTGTTTGGACATATGTTTCAATGGTAGTTGCGGTCATCGTTGTTATCCTTTTTGTTGCCTATGAGAAGCACCGTATAAAACTAAATAAATCTCCATTAATCGCACTGAACCTTTTCCGATTTAAGAGCTTTACTGGAGGGATATCGGTATATACCATATTTATGATTGCTATGAGCGGCTATTTTCTCATTTTTACCTTTTACTTGCAGATGGGGTTAGGTTTTACGGCTTTGTATGCGGCGTTGACCGCATTGCCGTTTTCGCTCATGGTTCCAGTAATGGCAGTGATTTCGGTCATGAAATTGGCACCTAAGTTTGGTCGGAAGGTCGTCGTATTAGGGTTAATCCTGTGTGCAATTGGTATCGCAGGCGTAGAATCTGTGCTGCACGGAGCCCGTGCTTCTCTTAGTAATTGGCAGTTGCTCCCCGTACTCCTCATCGCTGGCGCGGGCATGGGTATGTTGGTATCATCTCTTACTGATTTTAGTCTTTCACAAGTTCCTGAGCAGGATGCAGGATCGGCTTCCGGTATTTTGAGTATGATGCAGCAAGTTGGTAGCAGTATCGGTATTGCTATTCTCGGTACGATTTTTTTCGGCGCTGTTGGAAATTCATCGGGAATTGCCGGATTTGTTATGGGCATTAGATATGCACTTTGGTCTGCTGTCGGTATTTTTATTTTAATGGTACCACTTGTTTTCTTACTCCCCCAAAAGACGCACCAACATACGGACACGCTGTAATAATGGGCTTGATCAAAACTGTAATGAAGGGGGTATATTTTACTATCTCATCTGTTCTTTTTTGACTGGACGAACAAGAACGTGCCAATTACCAACCAAACCACCGTCAGCGTAACAATCGTGGCAAAGTTCACAGCGGGGTTGAACAGCACCTCGCTCGTTAATTCCGGTGTCCCGGTATAGACGACAGCACGCCCGCAGAAAGGTAAATAAGCGGCGAAAGCGCAAGAACTTTAAGTAGCTGCACCAGACCAATCGTACTTCCCATGATAAGTCCTACAATCAGTGTGCCGGCAAGGCCGACGACGGCTGCGAAGGTTGTGATCCGAATATTTTTCCAATGACGATGGAATAGCAGAATATTGGAGAAATCATCATCTCTTGTGTAAAGTTTGTCTGACGATCCTCGATACAAGCCCCAATGTTGTAATCATAAACAGCTTCTAGTTCTGATATTGAACTACAATATGGTTTTCGTTGATATAGGGTAGTCCCATATTTAACAAACGGTGCCTGTGAAACCTCCGAAAAACCACTTAACTTATTGAGCTGGAAGGTTTAGAAATAGAGAATAGAGACGATTTGGGTTTTTCGGGACTCGGGTCGTCTTTTTTAGTTTTTTGAAGTGGCTGGAAAATCTGGAGGAATCTGTCTGGAAAAGTGTTTGTATCAAATCGCACCATTTTAAATCTGCTGGGACGGATGGTTATCAGTAGAATATTTTTTTCGCTCGACGGATAATACTTTCGAAAACGATGTAACTTTGTGCTAGAATATTATTAATTCAAAAATTCTACATTTTTATTTTACAATCAACAATAGAAAGTGTATTCTACTGTTGAGGTTGCAATGATAGAAGCTTATTGGAATGTTGGCAAACAGATATATGAAACACAAGGTGAAAATGAATGTGCAGAGTATGGAAAAGGTTTATTGAAATTTTTATCTGAAAAATTGACTGCGGAATTTGGTAAGGGATATATTGTGATGAATTTAAAATATATGCGTCAATTTTATAATGCTTTTCCAAAACGTCACGCACTGCGTGACCAATTAAGTTGGACACATTATAGAATGCTATTAAAGGTTGGAAATGATGCAGCTCGAATGTTCTATTTAGACGAATACGCGAAATCAAATTGAAGTACAAGATAACTTGAGCGACAAATAAATAGCTTTTATTATCAGAGGTTGTTATCTAGCCAAGACAAAGATAGCGTACGAAATGAAATTCAAATACTGGAAAAAGGAATTGATGCTAAAGATATTATTCGAGATCCATATGTACTTGAATTTTCAGGATTAGATCAAACACCGGTTATACATTCAAAACAACTAAATTAAATTTGTTGGAGGCAAAAGTATGAAAACGCTTAATAAACGAATAGCGGCGTATACTCAGCAGTTACGGCTGGGTGAAATCCAAATTGCATACAAAGGGATATTGGAGTTTATGGGTAAATTAAGAGCAAATTTTATCAAAAAATATCCCCATTACGATGTCAGCAACATCTATCAGGGATATTTGGATATGTCCTATTTTTCTTTGAGTACGAAGCCACTAAAAGAAAAAGGTTTAAAAATTGCGATTGTGTATTTACATGAAAAAGGGAGCTTTGAAGTATGGCTTTCGGCTCGGAACCGCGATATTGCCAAAGCGCATTTATCGATACTTAATAGTCTTTTAGCGGAAATAAATGCCTTTCATGATGAAAATAATCAGGATGCAATCGTAGAATGCATATTGACAGGTACACCTGATTTTGAAGATCAGGCTCAATTAATTAATACGATTGAGCATGGTGTCGAGAAATTTGTTGCTGCGATAATCAATCGTATATAATAAAAAGTCTATGTTGACTATGCACGATAAGGTGAATGTGCAAACGGAGGGAATATGAAAAAAATACAATTCTCAATCGAAATAAATGCAGCTAAAGCAAGAGTGTGGGAAACGCTGTGGGAAGATATAACATTCCGTGACTGGGCAAATATTATTGATGAAGGCACATATATGAAGGGCGTAATGAAAGAAGGAAATGAAATTCAATTTATATCATCGGTAAGTGGTTACGGTGTGACAGATCTGGTAGAGAAACTTAATCCGAATGAGTTTGTATTATTCAGGCACGGTGCAGACACAAAAGAAAGTGGACAGCAGGAACGCGAAAAAGAGTGGACAGGAGGGACAGAGAGTTATTCCCTTACCGAAAAAAACGGCGTTACGACATTAATTGTTAAAACCGATGTTCCAAAAGAACAGGAAGAAACATTTAATATCCGGTTTCCCAGAGCTCTGAAGCGTATAAAAACGCTAGCGGAAAAAATAAAATCTAATACCAATAAATAATTATCATGGTGCAGTTTATAAATAGTTTACCGATAATTTCATGCTTATACTTTCATTAGCCTTCTTATTGATACCGGCCTCGGTATTTGCAATATTTAAGACGAAGTGATAAAGTTGACAAACAAGCCGATTGCCGCTGTGGCAACTCCTGTTCACTGGGGTCGTATCGGCGGTCATAAGGATTTTTCGGCTTTTTACGCTCATGAGGATGAACTAAACTGGCCCATCTACGACTAGGTAAAGATAATCGATTGGAGATTAAAATGTATAAAATTAGTGAATTAACGGTAGCGGATTATCTGACAAAAATGTCAGTTTGTGATTTTCCGGGACCGGCAGCGGGCAGTGCGGCAGCAACAGCAGCGGCGATGGCAGCAGCGCTGCTGGAAATGTCCTGTGATGGCAGTCTCAGAAAAAGTGGGGATAACCCATTACTGATGGAATCCATTGCGATCGGTGCCGAGCTTCGCCAGGCTTGTCTGATGCTGGCTGATGTGGATATGATGGCCTATGGACAAGTTATCGCAGATGCAAAGAATAAGGCGGGTGACTGGGAAGCTTATGAAACCGCGATGAAAGGAGCCACCGAACCGTTTATTCAGATTCTCAGGCATTGTCACAGCCTGCTTGATCAGATCGAAAAAGTGATCAAAGGCAGTTTTTCAAGAGTACTGGGGGATCTGGTTGGCGGGGCCTATCTTGCTGAGGCGGCTGCGGCAGCATCAAAATCGGGCGTTGATGTCAATCTGAGGCTGATTCATGATGAAGCGTTTCAAAACCGATATCAGGCTGAAGCGAACGCCCTTTATCGGGCCTGTGCCAGTCTGAAAACCGAAATTTTGGACCAGGTCTTTTCGTCGCCGCAGGGCATCCATCCCGATGCAAAAGCGGTGTTGGATTTCTGGTTCGATCCCCAAAATCAGCCTTTCTGGTTTCAGAAGAATGAAGCCTTCGACTTGGCAATTAGAACAAATTTTTATGATCACTGGGTTGCCGGTTGCAATGGTCTTTTAGCAGACTGGCGGGACACCGTCGCAGGACGGCTGGCCGAGATTATTTTGCTGGATCAGTTTTCCAGAAATCTAAACCGTGACAATCCCAAGGCTTTTGCTCAGGATGGAATGGCCCTGGTGTTGTCTCAGGAAGCCATTCGTCATCCTGATTTTAACCGATTGCCTCAGGCTTGGCAGCGGTTTATGCTAATGCCGTTTATGCATTCGGAAGCGGCGGACATCCATCAAGTAGCGCTGCCGCTTTTTGAAGCGCTGGGCGATCCGGCAACCCTGGAATATGAAATAAAGCACCAGCAGATCATTGATCAGTTTGGCCATTTCCCGCATCGTAATGAGATCCTGAAGCGGGAATCCACTACGGCGGAAATAGAATTTTTAAAACAACCGAGCAGCAGTTTTTAAAATTATGTTCGATGACATTTTGCACCACATTACCGAGGGCACGAAGCAAATGGTCTTTCTGAATCCGCGCAGCCCTCTAAAGACTGTTTTGGGTGTGCAGGCAAATCCGCACAAAAAGACTTTGAGAATCCGTTAAAGTAAAACGAAAGGAATGGTTATACGTGGACAAAGTAATTAAGATTAGGAATGAAGAAGAATCCGATTATGAGAAAGTAGAAAAAATCACAAGGAGATCATTTTGGAATTTATACATTCCGGGGTGTGATGAACACTATTTAGTGCATGTTATGCGATCCCACAAAGACTTTCTGCCGGAGTTGGATCTGGTGATTGAAGTTGATAATCAGATCATTGGGAATATCATGTATACGAAAACAAAACTAATTGATGCGTCTGGGGAAGAAAAAGACATCCTTACGTTCGGTCCAGTTTGCATTTTGCCAGAGTATCAGAGAATGGGATATGGAAAAAAACTAATGGATTATTCCTTTGAACAGGCTGCTGCACTTGGTTATGATGTGATTGTAATATTTGGGAATCCGAATAATTATGTAAGCCGCGGCTTTAAAAGTTGCAAAAAGTATAATATCTGTCTTGAAAACGGAACATATCCGACGGCAATGATGGTAAAAGAACTTAAACCGGAAGTCTTGGACGGAAGAAAATGGGTTTACTATCAAAGTCCTGTATTTGAGATAGATGAACAAGAAGCTGAGCGCTTTGACGCGGGATTGGAAAGCCTGGAGAAAAAATATCAGCCCGGTCAGGAAGCATTTTTTATTCTCAGCCATTCGATTATCCAGTGAGTTTGCTTGTAGTTAAACATTATTGCAATTTTAAAAAAAAGAAAACATGCTAAAAGGAGAAAAAATGATAGTTTCATCAATTAAAAGCCAGTATACCGGTACATCATATCAGAAAGCGGTTAACAAAAACAACACGATGACCGCCTCGGGGGTAAGTTTTTCGGAAGCCTTTTCACAGGCTGCTGATTCGCTTGAAAAGACAATTCAATCAAATATCTCTACCAGTTCAGAGAAGAGAGAGTTAACACGAACTGAGATGCTGAGCATCATTCAAGATAAAATACGTGAAATGAAAACAAAATTAGAAAATGACGAAACTGAGCTGACTTACCAGATCGGCAGTCGAACCTTTACTGAGAAAGAATGGGAAAATCTGATTCATAATGTTGATAAGGCGTTGGAGCAGGATAAGAACAAAGTAGAAAGTGAAAAGAAAAATGAAAAGAAAGATGTCAACGAAATAAATCCGAATGATAAAGAGAAAACAGTAAAGCGCAACGATGACACGGAGCTTGACAGTCTGATTACCTTGCTTCTGCATGAGGAATAGCCGTTCTGGTAACAGAACAAGGAATTCTTAAGGCGTGACCTGAACTGTCCTTAGAAAAGTGAGATCAGCTATTGAAGGAATGGGACATGATATACCTAAGGGAACATGGAAATGTATAGTCGAAGCTATTGCGCCTCAGGTAAAGGACATCGCTCATTTATGTTAAACAAAACGTCCCCATGTCATGAACGTGACATCGGCTGATCCGGTTGAGAAAAGGAGGTAAGCATGGAAATAAAAAAAGTCGCCATCATTGGTTTGGGTGCCCTGGGGATTCTTTTCGGAGACCAGATTGCCCAAAAAATCGGGGACGATTTGACCATCATCGCTGATGAAAAGCGGATTAAAAACTATCAGAATAATGGCGTATCCTGTAATGGGGTACCCTGCCGGTTTCACTATAAAACCCCGGAACAGGCGCAAAAAGCCGATCTGATTATTTTTGCGGTTAAAATAAATGGGTTAAGCGATGCCATCGAGGCCGTCCGGCCGTGTGTCGGACCGGATACCCTGATGCTGTCGCTATTAAATGGAATTACCAGTGAAGCTATTATTGGGGAAGCCTTTGGGGAAGAAAATCTGATCTGGTCCTGTGCCCAGGGGATGGACACCCTTAAATCAGGCAATGCCCTGAGTTATACCAATGCCGGGATGATCTGTTTTGGCAATCGGGCGGATGATCAACCCGCTGAGAAAGTAATGCGGGTGGAGCGGTTTTTTAATCGGACGGGCATCGCCTATCAGATCGATAACCGGATGGACCGCAAAATATGGTCTAAGTTTATGTTAAACGTCGGGGTTAATCAGGTGGTTTCAGTTTATGGCCAGAACTTTGGTAGCGTTAAGAAACCCGGTAAAGCACGGGACTTGATGATTGCCGCCATGGCCGAGGTCATTCCGGTGGCGAAGCAGGAAGGGGTGGCACTGGATGAGGCGGATATCACCTACTGGCTGGGCGTGGTGGATGCCCTGAGTGATACCGGAAAGCCTTCCATGCGGCAGGATATCGAAGCCAAACGCCCCAGCGAGGTGGCACTTTTCTCCGGAACGGTGGTGGCACTTGGGCAAAAGCATGGGATCAAGACCCCGGTAAATGCCATGCTCTATGACAACATCATGGCCATTGAAAAGGGCTATGTTTAATGGTGCGGCTGAATTTCTCAGCCGCTTAACCCATCCCCCTTGTTGGGAATAATGTTTTCTAAATAAAGTTCAACAGGAGTATCAAGCTAATGTATAATTTTAGTGAATTACGGGTTCTTTTTATTAGGGATGCTTTTTCTGGTGTTGTTATTTGGTCTTGCCGATAGGTTTATAAGCGATTTGGAGGTTAACGGTTATGATAGATATCCTATTTAGCGATAGTGCTTGTGGAAGTCTTAAAATAGCTCAGCATTTTGGTGAAGGAAAATACCCGGTTGGGTGTATGAGCATTATTGTAAGTCATACCGATGGAAGTAAGCCAAGTAAAGAGGAAATTGAAACGGCCAGGAAGGAAGCTGAGGAAAAGGCACGCATGGCGTGGGATAATGCGACTCCCTTGGATGGAAAAACATCAGATATCTATGGGTTCAATTTGTTGCTGAGCATCGGAGATATTTCAGAAAATCGGCTCGGTATCAAGCGGAAACAGGTCTTGGAACACTTATTTAGTGTTTATCCGAATGATCAGGAGCATCAGGTTGCGAAAGAAATAGTTAATAGGGCAATTGAAGATTTGAAGACAGTTCGTGAGCGCGCGGCAAAGGGAGAAACTTTCCGGGTCTGGTATAGTAATCAGCCCGATGATATGTGTGGGCTTTACTGGTTTATGAGTCAGTTAAATCAGTGGAACGTAAACGATGGACAAGTTGTGATTGTAAAACTTCCCGAATGTGAATGTGACGGGAATGGAAATGTTGTGCAGAAAAATAGCTGGGCTGAAGTAGCTCCAGAAGAATGGTATCAGTATTTTGCTTTTCAAAAGACGGTGTCATCCGTATTTATTCAATGTTGTGCATCTCATTGGCAGGCGCTTCAAGCAGAGAACACGCCTTTGCGAGCCGTACTTAATGGCCAGTTGGTTAGTATGTCTGAAAAACTCTATGATGATTTTATCCGTTGCGAAATTGAAGCTGAAGACGAAAAATTTCATGAAGCTATGATTGTTGGACGTGTGCTCGGTAAATACCAACTTGGGATTTCTGATTCATGGGTTGCATTACGCATAGAAGAAATGATCAAGGACAGAAAACTAGAAACGGTGACTTGGGGTGACAAAGATATGCCATTCTATCATCGAGTATTGAAAAAGGTTACTCACTGACGATCCCCCCAGGAGTATGACAGTAGAGCAAAATCATCATCAATGTAAAAGAAATAAAAAGTAGATATTATCAAAAAAAAGAGAGGGGTAAATGGCCAACAAAATTCTAACCAAAAAGTTCTTTCGGGATAATCCCTGTTTGAAAAATACTGTACAGCAGTTTGTTTATAGCTATCTTCTATATGATGGGATTGAGGATGTAGCGAATGAAATGATAATAAAAAACGGACTTTTAAGCAATGAACGCCTTGAACATATTAGGCAAGAGAATGAGCATATAAAGTCAGAACAAAACCCCGAAGCGATCTTTCAGCTTTTTCCTAAGAAAATAGATGCGATGAATCAGGTTGAGCTAATTAGTAAGGCTTTGGCGTTTGATGAAGTGATCTTCCCGATGGTGATCGAAAAACTGTTGCGCAGTAATCATCATATTTTTATTGAAAATTCAATGCGTTTTCTTGCTAAAAGTCAAAGAAATAGTTCGCTATTGCTGCAGGAAAAATATTTTGAGATCCGGAGTCCTTATGTGCAGTCATTAATTTGTCTTATTATTGGATTGAGAGGGGAAGAAGGCTGCATTTCATGGATGATGGACCGATTCTTTGAAATGAAAAAGCTGTACCCAAACGAAACGTATGCGGAGGGTCCCTTGATCGCACTGCACGAACTTAATTGTCGATTTTCATAAAAAAAGTAAATCCTTGCCGGTCATGGAGCTGCCCGTGACGCAGAAGGAAAAACCGATGGCTCAAGATGGTTTCGCTAAACTGGTCTTCACAAAAAGAGGATTAGCAAACGGATTAAGTTCTTTAAAAAGTATTATTTATAATATGACGTTATGCTGTCATATTTAAGAGGTTACAATATAATTAAAAATGCAGGGAGAAATGAAGATGGCCAGACCAACAACTAAGCCCAGCTTGATGGTGGGAGCAGATAATAAGTATTAAAAACTAAGCAGAGCGTTTTTGATACCTCTTAGCCAAACGTGAGTGTAACCACCCCACCAGAATCGCCGTTGCGCAGTTCGAGTTGCCCTGCGTGTGTTTTTACGACGCGTGCGGCAAACCAGAGGCCAAGGCCATTGTGTCCATCGGCACCACGCGCTGCGTCACCACGCCATAGGCGCTCGGTTGCATGGTGTAGTGCCGCCTTGCTAAAGCCGGAGCCTTCATCACAGACAGTGACTTGCCAGCCGCCATCGACCATGCGGCCTTCCAAATAGACGTTTTTACCCGCCTGGGTATGCTCAATGGCATTTTGCACCACATTGCCGAGGGCGCGAAGTAAATGGTCTTTCTGAATCCGCGCAGCACCCTCTAGACCGTTTTGGGTGTGCAGGCAAATCCTCTTGGCTTCGGCAGTGGCCATTGTGCGCTGGCAAAGCTCGTCAAACATGGCGGGCAGGCTGGTGTTTTCAAAGGCCTCATCCGCACCGGCGGCGGTTTCTAACAGACTGGCAACATACTGTTTGGCGCGGTCGTTACTGGCCACAATTGTTGCCACCATTTTGCGGCTGCTCTCAGACAGTTCTTCATCCAGGAGAAGTTCGGCGTTACCTCCCACTAGGGTGAGCGGGGTTTTTAGATCATGCGTGAGGGCTGCTATTTCCGCCTCGCGCTCTTGCTGCGCCGCCCATTGGGCGGACAGGGAGCTGTACAAGGCTTCCTTCATATGTTCCATCGCACCGAGCGCCTGGTCAAACTCCCGGATGCCCGCGTGGGGAATTGCAAAATCGAGCTCCTGCGCGCCGACCTTCTCGCTTACCTCACCAAACAGCTTCAGCTTGGTGGCGAGACGCCGCCGGAGCCACAGGGTGTTAAACAGCAGACAAAGCACACAGGCCCCACCAAGTGTGGCCAGCCACAGGTATTCAAAGGGCGGCAGGATGTCGCGTAGCATCGGGTTGACAAACTCGGCCCGGTAATACCAGTGAAAGATTACGGTGCTACCATCCGCGTAGGTGTGCTGCGAAACATCGATGCTGTCGGTATTCTCCTGTAAAACCCCGGTCAGGACGGCCAGTTTCTTACCTTCCACATTGCTTTCCAACATGTCGCCGTTCTGGCCAAACAAAGCGTACTCAGCCAAAAAATCGTCACCCGGAGAGACAAAGGTTTTTGGTTCTCCGGCCAGCATTTGCTCCACCTGTTGGTTGGAGACGTATCCCTGGTAAATAACGTCGGTGCTTTGAAGCCACCCAAAGTAGCTATGCCATATCAGGAAGCATAACAGCATATCGCCAAGCATAACAATGGCAAAACGCAAAAGTACAAAGGAAAGGCTTACAGAACGCTGTTTTTTCGCCATTTGTAGCCCACCCCCCAAACGGTTTCGATGGGGCTGATGTTGTCGGCTTTCAGCTTGGCCCGGATATTTTTGATGTGCTCCGCAACGGCCGACGGATCGCCCTCAGCTTCAAAGCCGAAAACCGCTTTATATAATTGCTCTTTGGTAAACACCTGTCCGGCGTGCAGGGCAAGATGCTCACAGATCGCGTATTCGCCCCTGGTAAAGGGCAGTGTGTGTTCGCCCGCGATGGCCACTTTTGCCTGCATATCAAAGCGCACACCGCCTCGGCTCAGGGTGTGGGTCGGTTGACGTACCTCCCGCCGCAGATGGGCGTTTACCCGGGCGCGCAGCTCCGCAAGACTGAAGGGCTTTTTAATGTAATCGTCGGCACCCAGACCAAAGCCCTGGACAAGGGCCGCCTCTTCCGCCTTAGCGGTTAGAAACAGGATCGGGCAATCCACCTCGGCACGGATCCGGCGGCACAGGGAGAAGCCATCCTCGCCGGGCATCATTACATCGAGCAGCAGCAGATCGTACTGCTGGCACCGGGCAGGCTGTACGGCGAGGGCATCCGCTTCGGTGTCGATCAGGTGGCCGTCCTTTTCCAGGGCAGCACGCACCAGGGACAGCATATCAAGATCATCATCGACCACTAACACTTTCGACATCATCTCTCCTCCTCGTTTTACTCTTGTATAACGTTACCTTCCCATTGACTAAACCAGAATAGTGACAAAATCAGAACAATCGAAGTCATCATAATCAGAGAAATAATTCCCGGAAATACGGGTGTATTAGAAACGTCAAAATAGTTTTCTAAAAACCGAACACCCCATTCCCAGGGAATGATCGGCCAAATCTTGTCACCAATCGCATTTTCAAAGTATCCGGCTAAAATGGTACCCGATAGCCCTAACAGAACAGAAATACTTGAACCAAACCGAAAAGCAATCGGTATGTGTAGTAAATATAAAAATAAGTTACCAAATAAAAACAGCTGAAATAGGAAAAAATATGATCCAACGGGTGCGGTGTCAATAGTCAGAAAAAAATTGACGCCAACATAGAAACACAGTTCATATAATACCATATTTATGGCGAAAAGAAAGAGTAGAAAGAACACTTTCCCCAGGTATACGCTACGCCGCGAAGCCACTAAACCCAGAGCATTTTTGTTATTCCGATCTAAGTTAATAAAAATTGGCACAACGATACTGACAAAAATCGGATAACATATTTGTAAGATGACGAAAAACAACCGCACATCAGTAATAAGATGGTATCCGCCAGTAGCGTAATAAACCAGGAATAATGTTGTAACCACAATCGGCGGTAGCAGATGCAATAAAACAATTGGTGTGCGTTTGATTTTGGTAAAGTTAGAAAAAAATTCCCTGATAATCGTCATTGGCGATACACCTGCTTGCTGTACCAGCGTGAAAATAAAAGGGTAAGAAAAAACGCGACAACCAAGCTTATCAATACCAGCAACGCACTTTCGCCTAAATTTAAAATCAGTCTTGAACCGCCGTCGACCAATAATCCGTTTGGTAAAACGCCAAATAATGTCACCATAAATCGTGCCGGCCAGCTATATGGGAAAAACCAGAACAAAGGTGTCAAGGAAAAAAACAAACCGCCGAATGCGCTGGCGAACAAATTTATGATCACCGAACCAACAAAGCCGACTTTTTGATCCAAAAATAAACTAAACGGGATCTGCCATAATAAGGAGAGCCACAATAAGCCATATCCTAAAAGATAATATCCGCTATGACCAATTGCAGATAAAATACCTGACACGAAGCATTCAGAGATAACCGTGATCAGTGATAGCAATAAAGTGATGTTAAAAAGATTAAGCGCGATCAAAATGGTTTTAGCAATAAATGTTTTCTGCAAGTTGATGGGCAAACTATAAAGCGTTCGGTAGTTGTGCTTTTGATCCTTATTATTCACTAAATGACTTAAAAACACAATCGACAAAGACGCTATTGGCATACACCAGTTGCAAACCAACGCGCTTGAAAAACCACCTAATCCAATCCCAACAAATATAAATACCATCGATATTAAAATTAAAGCTGCCGGAATAAGGATCATCAGTTTTTTAAATAGGGAGCGTTTAAATTTCAAGTTTTCGGCGGTTAAATAGGTGCCTAACATCAGGACGCACGCTCCTTTCTGATGATCTCCATAAATAATTGTTCCAGGTTTTTATTGGCATCAATTTTATCCTGATACAGGAGTGATCCATTATATAAGATCCCGATGTCATCGGCAACCTGTTGTATTTCGCTTAAAACATGACTTGATATAATGACAGAAATCCCAGACGCCGCAAAGGTTTTAATCATTTTCCTTAATTCTTCAATACCAAAAGGATCTAACCCGTTTGTTGGTTCATCTAGGACTAATAATTTAGGCTTGTTCAGCAGTGCTAATGCGATACCCAATCGCTGTTTCATTCCCAATGAAAAATCGGAAGTCTTTTTATTTTTAGTATCCGCTAAGTCCATCTGTCGTAACACCTCATGACATCTTTTTGTTGAAATCCCCATCAGCGTTGCTCGTACTTTTAAATTTTCGAATGCCGTTAAATTCTCATACAGTGGCGGTGATTCGATCAACGAACCAATAGTCAATAAATCTTTTCGCGTCCACGGGTGATTGTTGAATGATATTTCGCCTGAAGTTGGCCGGATAATGCCGGTAATCATCTTTAATAAGGTTGATTTGCCAGCACCATTCGGTCCTAATAAGCCATAGACAGAATTTTTTCTTACCGCCATCGATAAGTCTTTTATTGCATCGGCCTTCTTAAATTTTTTAGAAACATGATTAGTTTTTATGATGTACTCGTATGTCATAACTTCCTCCATTTACATTCCGGTTTGTGCAGTGTCCGTTCCATCGGGGTGTGTCCCTCCTTGTGTTTGTTACTGTTATGGTAACAAACCTTTTTAAGGATTTTATAAAGACGCGGGTGCTTTCTCAAAAATTTATCGACAGATGAAAAAATTTGCTATCGCAGCACAAAAAGTTTAGAATTAAGAAAACAACGACAGAATAACAGAAATTAAAACGACTGATGATGACGGGACGTTTTGTCTGCTTTGGCGATTTAGACAAAAAAAATTTTGATGTAAAGCGAGGCTATACATGAATACTGAGTTTGTAAACTTAACAACAGAAAATCTTGCGGAAGAGCATTTATGCTGCATTATCCGTAGTAAAAAGCCCCATCACGGTATTGACGCAAAGCGACAATGGCTGTCAGCAAGGCTAAGTGAAGGACATGTCTTTAGGAAGTTAAATGAAAAGGCGACAGTTTTTATTGAATATGCGCCGCTTGAAACCGCTTGGGTTCCGATAACGGGCGATAATTATTTTTATCTGTATTGCTTATGGGTCGCTGGTAGTCATAAAGGAAAAGGGTATGGGAAATTGCTGCTGGATTATTGTTTGGCTGATGCCAAAGAAAAGGGTAAATCCGGCCTTTGTATGCTCGGAGCAAAAAAACAAAAAGCCTGGCTTTCGGATCAATCATTTGTGAAGAATTTCGGCTTTGGGGTTGTTGATACCACCGATAATGGATATGAATTGCTGGCCCTTTCTTTTGACAAAACAACGCCAAAGTTCGCCCACAATGTTAAAACTCAGGAAATACAAAGTAAAGAGCTCACCATTTATTATGATATGCAATGCCCTTATATCTATCAAAACATTGAGAAGATCAAACAGTATTGTGAAACAAATGAGGTGCCGGTATCGTTAATTCAAGTGGATACGCTAAAAAAAGCCAAGGATCTGCCTTGCGTTTTCAATAATTGGGGAGTGTTTTATAAAGGAAAATTTGAGACCGTGAATTTGTTAGATGTCGCCTACTTAAAGAGAATACTTAAACATTGAAAAGTAGCGTAATTTAAACGAAGGAGAGGAACAACAGATGGACACAGTTGAACGCTTTGTTAAAGCGCAGGAAGAAAGCTATTGGCAGGCATTAACGGAAATAAAAAATGGTCGCAAGCGCAGCCATTGGATGTGGTATGTTTTTCCCCAGCTTAAAGGGCTGGGTCGGAGTGAAACGGCTCGGTATTATGGCATTGCGAATCGCCAAGAAGCCAAGGCGTATCTGGCGCACCCGCTGCTGGGTTCGCGTTTGCTGGAGATTTCCGGGGAACTGCTGAAGCTTGAGTCTCGTGATGCCAATGCAGTGTTTGGCAAGCCTGATGATGTGAAGCTGAAATCATCAATGACGCTGTTTTATCTGGTTGATGGGAATCCGACCTTTAAGGCGGTGCTGGATAAATTTTTTGGTGGTCAGTTGGATGAAGTCACTGCCGATCAATTAGATATGGGAGAAACAACCGATCAAGCTGAATGATTTTGATAAAAACACGATAAGCATGACAATGGCTTCGCTAAACTGGTCTTCGCAAAAGAGGATCAGAAACCGGATGAAGTTCTTTGAGAAATATTATTTATAATATGACGTTATGCTGTCATATTTAAGATGTTACAATATAATTAAAAATGCAGGGAGAAATGAAGATGGCCAGACCAATAACTAAGCCCAGCTTGATGGTGGAAGCAGATAATAATTATCAAAAACTGAATCGACTGATTGATTCAATGACCGAAAAAGAATTATCGATCGCATTTAATTTTTCAGATGATGACCGAAAAAAAGAAGCCCATTGGGGAAGAGATAAAAATCTTCGCGACGTTCTGGTGCATCTATATGAATGGCATCAGCTTGTTTTGAATTGGGTGGATGCCAATATGAAAGGTGAAGATAGAGCTTTTTTGCCGACTCCGTACAACTGGAAAACATATGGAGCGATGAATGTGGCTTTTTTTGAAAAGCACCAGAACACTTCACTTGATCAATCTAAAGAAATGTTTGAAAAATCACATCAGGATGTTCTAAAGTTAGCGGATACCTTTACAAATGAAGAACTGTTTACAAAAGGGATCTATAAATGGGTTGGCGGAAGCACCTTGGGTTCATATTTTGTAAGTGCGACAGCAAGTCATTATGATTGGGCGATGAAAAAAATCAAAGCACATATTAAAAATTGTAAGGGTATCAAAAACTAGCCAGAGAGTTTTTGATGGCTTGCGTGACACGGGGGACGTTTCGGAACCAGCGGCAATCCTTAAAAATTGGGCATTTGCTGAGATTATTTGCCAGTGCCTGATAAGGAGTCTTTATAGAAAGTATGTAGACAAACAGGAATAAATATAGTAGGCTTTAGTGATACTTTCTTGATTAAGACGATATCAATATTAAAATATTAAGCGGAATAACGGAGGTATAGGGTATGGCACACGTAAAAGCAAATGGCATACAAATTGAATACGAAATATTTGGAAAAAAAACAAATCCTACAATAGTGCTTATTGCAGGAAATGGTGCTCAGCTAAATTTTTGGGAGCCGGATTTTTGTGAAATGCTTGCAAAAGATAATTTACAAGTGATCCGCTTTGATAACCGCGATGCGGGATTATCTACAAAATTCGATGCGGCGGGTATTCCTGATATGGAAAAAATATACCAGGAAGCGCAAGAGGGAAAACCAATTAAGACAGCATATACATTGGAAGATATGGCGGATGACGTGGCTGGTTTGCTAGATGCGTTGGAAATAAAGAAAGCTCACATCTGTGGCGCTTCGATGGGAGGCACGATTGCTCAGGTTTTTGCCTATAGGCATCCTTTGCGTATATATAGTTTAATTTCTATTATGTCATCTACAGGTAATCCGAATAATCCGCAAATATCACCAGAAACATTGGCAATTGTTACAGCAACACCGCCAACTGGCCGGGATGCATATATTGATTATAGCTTACGTATGTGGAAAAACATTTGGAGTAAGGGATTTCCTTTTGAAGAAGAACGTGCAAGGCGGTATTGTGAAGAAAGCTATGACCGTTCTTATTATCCACAAGGAGCTGTACGCCAAAATGCAGCGTTGGTTGCTAATGGGGATCGGAGACAACACCTTTCGTTATTAACAATTCCAACGCTGGTAATTCACGGGACCGCAGATGTACTGTTTCCTGTGGAAGCAGGAAAAGATACAGCACACACAATACCTGAGGCTAAATTACTTTTGATCGAAGGGATGGGACATGATATGCCTGTGGGAACATGGAAATGCATAGTTGAAGCTATTGTTAGTCTGGTAAATGGCACCGGACTTTCCACCACCGATAGTGCGGTTACCATTACCTACACCACGGATAATCAATCGGTGAGTTAAAATATCACGGTCAAGGCGGCTCCGACAATCACTACAAACGCATTGGCTAACGGCGTGGTCGGTACCGCTTACAGCAAGTCCCTTACGGCCACTGGCGATTCGCCGATCACTTGGAGAATAGACAGCGGCGATCTGCCGAACGGTTTGACACTCGAAGAGAACACTGGCTGCATCAGCGGCATGCCGACAGTGGCAGGTTCGTTCAACTTCACCGTCAAAGCCGAGAACAGCGCCGGCGATGATACAAAGGCATTGAGTATCAACATAAGCTCAGCATCAAGTGGGCATGACGGTGGAGATTCACCAACACCGGATCCGGAAGTACCCATTACACCGATTGCTACCACATCGAACGCCATTAGCTTCGGGAGCTTGACAGCAGGCTACACCACCCCTCCGATACAGACCGTGACGGTCAAAAATACCGGCGATCAAAGCGTGACGCTGACTCAGCCAACTTCTGAGCATTACGTCATTGGTGCGCTTAGTCATAATCGTTTGAATAAAGATGAAACAGTTACCTTTACGATCCAGCCAAAACCAGGGCTTGTGGCAGGTAGTTATAACGAAAGCCTCAGCATTGCCGGAACACATGGCGCTTCTGCTTCAATAGCGCTAAGCTTTACAGTGACGGAAGCACCAGTGACGGAAGCACCAGTGACAGAAGTACCAGTGACAGAAGTACCAGTGACGGTGGCCTATCGCGGACATATTCAGAATATTGGCGACTACCCGCTTGATGGTAGTTGGGTTAACAGCCCCGAACCAATCGGAACGGTTGGCCAGAGCAAGCGGATTGAGGGTTTTGAAATCCGCCTTGAGGATACTGTTCCGGCCGGGATGGAACTGCGTTATAACGTCCATGTCGAGAACAAAGGCTGGCTTTATGACGAGAATAATTGTACTGACTGGCCTAAAGACGGCACCTACGCCGGCACCCGTGGTGAAAGCCTGCGGATTGAAGCGGTCAAACTGGTGCTGACCGACAAAGATGGCCAGCCGTATCCGGGTTACAGCGTTTACTACCGCGGCCATATCCAGAATGTCGGCGACCTGCCGACCGAAAGCGCCACCTGGTATACCGATGGCGAGAAGCTGGGGACGGTTGGCAGTGCCCTGCGGCTGGAGGCGCTGCTGGTAAGGTGGTCAAAAATGAGACCGATCTGACGGCGTATCAGGCGCTGTGTGAGTTGATTAAAAATCAAGAAGATTAATTATATCGTTTCGAACTTCAAAATAGCAGATACGGATTTGTCAATAGGAATGTTAGTAACAATATGCTACAATAGGGTATTGTGGAACGGAAAACGGGTAAAAACCAGACAAATAATGCCTGGTTTTTGCCCTGATTTATGTGCGAAATATTGATAATCGTTGTTTGGAGGCGAGTTTTAATGCAAATTGCTATTTGTGATGATGAAAATGAAATAAGAAATATGATCGCGAGATATGTAAAAATATTTTCGCCAGATTGTTTCGTAACGTTATATCGATCAGGAGAAGAATTGCTGGATGATCGAAAGGCATTTGATTTAATTTTTCTTGATATCCACCTGGGTGGTAGAAATGGTATGGATATTGCCAGGCAGCTTAGAAAAAACGGTTCCCAGTCCATTATTATTTTTATTACGGCTTTGGAAGAATATATTTTTCAGGCATTTGATGTTGGCGCATTTCATTATCTGGTAAAACCGATTGATAAAGTTAAATTTTTTGAGGTGCTAAAATGTGCAATTGCAAAATGGCATGAAACAAGCACATTGGAACAGTTAATGCCAGAAGAAAAAAGTATCACTGTCAAGATCGGAACGACAACAAATAAGATTTATCGAAACGAAATTATTTATATCGAATCCGATAATCGCAAGGTGATTTTACATAAGGCCGACAGTACGCTCGAATTCTACGCGAAACTTTCGGACTTAGCGCAAAGCCTGGGCGATGATTTCGCACGAATTCACCGGTCTTTTTTAGTTAATATGAAATACATCCTAAAGTACAATGCGACATCAGTCACCTTGGAAAATGGCGAGAATATCATGATGGCAAAACAAAAATACGGAGAATTTGTAAAACACTATTTAAAATATTCAAAAAGGAAGATCATGTAAATGAATGCTGAAACGATCGAAGGGTATTATCGGATTGTTTCAATCTTTTATACAATCGGGCTCCAGGCCATGACAGCCTTTTTTTTGGATAAGATGACCCGGGCATTTTTAAAACAGAAGAATAGTAAGTCGTACATCGTCGGTATCGTGTATTTTGTAAGTGTTATGCTGATGTATTTTATTCCCTATGAACTTGAAAATACGGTTGTATATTTTATTGGAATGATTGTTTCATTTCTAGCAATGCTTTGTATATACAGAGGAAATACGCAGATTAAGTTATTTGTTTCCGTTACTTTTTTTGCGGTACGCTGGCTGGGATTATCGATGGGAAGCTGTATTTATATTCCTATTTCTGATGCGGCACAGAACATGATCGATACTTCTTCCGCTGAATTGTGGAAATACAATTTCATCCTCTATGTCGGTTTAACACTATTCGATTTCGTTGTCAATTGTATTTTTGTTGGCATTCCGGTATTATTTATTATTAAAACATTTGTTTACAAAAAGGCGCGATATAGCTTCAAGGAAACCATTTTTTTATTAGTGCCCGCAATATCAGGACTGCTTAGCTATGTCATTATGCGCAGTTATAATAAGGTCTATGAAAATATGTTGGGAATCGATCTCTATAGCTCGTCGCCTTATTTTTATCTTTTCAGGTTCTTAAGTGACTTTATTTCGTTAATGACAATCATTGTTGTGATCGTTCTTTTTCAAAATCTGGAGCAAAAAAAGCAAGAAGAGCAAAAGCAGTATCGATTGCAGAGTCAGATAAAAGACATTCAATCACATATTAGCGAAATTGAATCGCTTTACCAGCGAATGCGCGGATTAAAACATGATATCAAAAATCATGTCACAACAGTCAAAAGTCTGATGGAACAGAAAAACTATGACGAAGCGAGTGAATATTTAAGTTCGATGAATAAGGCTGCGGAAATTTTGGATCATCATTTTAAAACCGGCAATCCGATAACAGATGTCATTATTAATGGAAAATACAACGAAGCGGTTAAGAAAAACATTAAATTTCAGTCAAAATTTGCGTTTCCGGTAGACACCAATATTGATGCCTTTGATTTGAGTATCATCCTGAATAATGCGCTTGAAAATGCGATTGAAGCAAGTGAAAAAGGTGCGAACGGTTTTGTCTCGATTGAATCGTTCAGAAAGAAAAATACGTATTTACTGATGGTAGAGAATAGCTATTGTGGCTCAATCGAAATGGATGAAACCAGTGGGCTGCCCCTGACATCAAAAAATGATGCCAATTTCCACGGTATGGGTCTGACAAATTTGCGCGAAGTAACCAAAAAGTATTATGGCGATATTGAAATAGAGCTAACGAAAAATAGCTTTCATTTAACGATTATGATCATGATCGAATAAAGAATGAGTGCAATAAAGTCTGTCACAAGGGCTAAACTTATTAGTTGGTGGGTTAAGTAAAGTACTTTACTACAAAAATAAGATGATTCACTACGTCTTGCTCATCTACCTCGCCTTGAAGCCGAAAACAGAGATAGAAAATCGATTATCAAATTATAAGGAGGCAATCATTATGCAGGTAGGAAGTGCGTTAAGTAGTGGTTCAACTAATTTTTTAGGAAGATCGGCAGGCGTACCCGCAGGAACGGATGCGCAAACAAAAAATATCCAGAAGCAGATTGAAAATGCGCAGAAACAATTACAGGAACTTGCTGAAAATGACCAGTTAAGTCCTGAAGAGAAGATGAAAAAGCGTCAGGAAATCAATCAGAAAATTAGTGATTTGAATAAACAATTAAGACAACGTCAGATTGAGCTTAGAAAGGAGAAGCTCCAATCAGCCGATTCATCGACGGATGATCTTCAGGGCGGCCAACCAAAAGCGAAAAGTGCCGCTCAAAACGTCAAGGGAACAGGCCTGTCTCAGGCTGATATGAGAGCGGTGATATCTGGAGATCATGTGATGAAGCAGGCCCAGGTGCAAGAACGTGTTGTAACAAACTTAAATGGGCGTGTCGGCGTTCTGGAAAGTGAAATAAAGCTGAACAAAAGTAGAGGTGCTTCGACAACATCTCAAGAAGCAGAGCTGACAGACGCGCAAGAAAATATTAAGAATGCAACGTCTTCCCAGATAGCAGCACTTGCGGATGCCAATGATGAAATGTCAGAAACAGATAAGACAGACAAGACAGATAAGACAGAAGAAAGTACCGATAAGATGGAAAGTAACAAGACCACGAAGACACCGACAGTTGCTAACACAGAGACGGATGAAAATGCCGCGTTATCTGCTGGCACGGGTAATCAAGCGATATTTGAACATTCGGCTTTTTTAGGCGTTAAGTCGATGGATATCAGGGTTTAAATCGATAGCAGGTGGAGACTCTTGTGGTATTGGTAGGTGTAGAGCCACAAATAGCCATACGTCAACCGCGTCTTATAGGTGATATAATGTAAATGAAATTGGCAAGTGAAATCAAGCAGAAATCCCTCTAGTTCTTTATAATACAGGTAGGGTGGTTAAAACGAGGTGAATTGACGAATGTACGAATGGCAGAAGCATTTCAAATTCTTCTTTCAGACTATTTGCTCGGCAACATGCCTCGTATACAAAAAACGGGAAAGTAGCTGTTTTGCTACTTTCCCGTTTTTAAATTTGCCAGAATCCGATCGCTATTAATACTTATCCTTATCATCTAAAACAATATTAATTTGTGTGGTCTTCGGAATTACCTGCTTCGATTCTGATCGTACGATGGTTCTAACGTTTTTTTTTGAGCCGTTTTCTTTAAGTCTGAAAGCTCCCACCATCTGCTTGAGGATTTCCGCCTGACCAGATAATTCTTCACTGGCAGCGGCACTTTCTTCAGCCGTGGCTGAGTTGGTTTGCACCACCTGGGAAACCTGCTCAATCCCCTGATTGATCTGGGCAATTTCAGAAGCCTGATCATTGGATGCCTGGGCAATATCACCGACAAGCTGTGTTACTTTTTCAATCTGATTCAGAATTTCTTTTAAGCTTTCGGCTGTTTGACCGGCAATTTGTGAACCAGCCTCAGTTTTTGAAATCGAACCTTCAATGAGAGCGGTCGTCTCCTTAACGGCTTCTGCACTTCGAGCCGCCAGAGTTCGCACCTCTTCGGCCACGACGGCAAAGCCCTTGCCATGCTGTCCAGCCCGGGCGGCTTCCACTGCCGCATTGAGAGCCAGAATATTGGTTTGGAAGGCAATATCATCGATAACCTTGATGATTTTTGAAATATTACCCGAGGCCTCATTAATTTCGACCATGGCGGTTACCATCTGAGCCATCTGTACATTGCCAACCTCAGCATTGGTTTTTACTTCAGAAGCCAATTCATTGGCGTTATTGGCATTTCTAGCATTCTGTTTGGTTTCGCCAGCCACTTCTTCAATCGATGCTGTCAGTTCCTGGATGGAGCTGGCTTGTTCGGTGGTTCCCTGCGCCAGGGCCTGGCCGCCGTCAGAAATCTGGATCGCTCCAGCTTCGACCTGACCGGCGGACTCGTTAATATCTGACATTGTCTGACTCAAATTTGATGTGATCTCATTAAGTGCTGTTTTTATGGCCTGAAAGTCACCCTGATAGTCACTGGTGATTTCCAGATCCAGATTACCCTCACCCATTTCGTTGAGGGTATTGGTTATTTCATCAACATAGCGTTTCAGGAAGGTAACGGTCAAATTCATATCATCTTTAATCTGGGTATAATCGCCATTGTAATTTCCTACCATACTGACGTTAAGATTTCCCTGAGCTAATTCTTTCAGGGTTGCAGAAGCTTCCTGAATTGGTGCCACCACCGCGTCAAAGGTGGCATTAATCCCTTCCACTATCCGGGCAAAATCGCCCTGATGTTGGCTGACATCGGCTCTGGTCTCCAATTCTCCATCAATTCCGGCCTGGGCCAGAGCAGTAGCATCCACAATCAAGTGATCAACCGATTCTTTCACTTCAGAGAGACTGTTTCGAATTTCGGTGAACTGAGTGCTCACTTCAGCGGTATAGTCATCTGCTTCACCGATGATCAAATCAAAGGCCAGATCGCCCCGGGCCAGACGGCTCAGGTTATTGGCCAGCCTCGCGACTTCGGTGCTGGTATAATTGCTGACGCGAATGATCGGAGTCAGATCTGTTATTATTTCCACAAAACCGACATTTTCACCCGTGGCATTTCTTAGATAAACCGTGTTTTGCTTGTTGTTTCGGTCGTGCCAGTCAAAGTAAGATTCACCAATGCCCTGATCAACCAACTGCTTGATTCCGCAGTTCTCGGTTTGACAAATATCCGCACCAGCTTGCCAGCAATCTTTACCAACTGCTGATTTGCGATCGGTAATCACTCTGTTTTCAATCATCAATGCTTCAAAGGCCTTGTTCATGAATGCCCATTTCATGTTAGTATCGGTAACATGCAGTGGGAGGGGTACCGAATCGATGATTGCCTCATACCAGACCATCTTATCAACCACAGTGTCCAGAGTGGCATTAACGCCCTGAACAATTTCTTTAAACCCACCCTTAAACGCATCTTCATCGCCGCGGGTCTCCCAGCGACCGGCCAGGGCGGAATTTGACAGCATGGTGGCTTCAGCAATCAGTCCCCGGATGGTTTCCACGGTTTGTTTTAATACTGGTGTAATTTCATCACGAGGATCAGTAACTTCAATTGTTGTAGAAACATCGCCGTTGGAAATTTTTCTCATCAGATCAATAACTGAGCTCTGGAGATTGTCCGCATGGCGATTCAGTAATTGGGTCATTTCGCCCACTTCATCCTGAGAGGTAATTTTAAGACGTTCACTGAGATGACCCGCATTGATTTCTTTGATCATCTGACTGGCAGCAATCACCGGTTTGGCGATGCGTCTCGAAACAATGTAGGTAATCACTGCTCCGACTAACAAAATCACCACAGCGAACATGATAATCGTATTTCGCAGCTTTACAATCGGTGCCAGCCTGATGGCTTCAGATTCAGTTATAACCAGCGTCCAGTCCATTTCTGGGACTTGCGACACAAAGGCCATCTTGGTATCATTTTCATATTCATAATTAAAATCAGCGGTTTCATTTGAACCAAGCCCTTTAAACATGGCACCAACGCCGTTTGGACCATCCTTCTCGATATCGTTAAAAATATTGTACTGATCCTGCACAAGCTGTTCATTGGGATGAGCCATGATCCCGCCATTGGCACTGATGATGTAACCGTATTTGTTTCCACCATCGCCAAGCTTATTCGTTATTGCACTTAAAGAATTGGCATCCCGTCTTCCTAGCAGAACCCCCACAACCTGATTGCCTTTTTTGATGGGCACCACTTCAAAAAAGGCCGGTTTTTTTGTCACCTGACTGATAGCAACATCTGAAATATAGGCATTTCCTTTTAACGCTTCCTGGTACCAGACCTCATTAGGCACATCAAACTCACCGCCACTGAGACTATATTTTCCATGACCGCTGGTGTCAATCACCGCCATATCCTCATAGCCCAGCCGTTCTACATCTCCTGAAAAGGAGGCTACCAGGGTATTGAAATCTGTACTGACAGTATTCTCATTAAGGGCCACTTCACTTAGTATATCCAGATTGGCCTGAATAACGGTCCCAATATAACTGGCTGACTCTTCCACATATTCCAGTCCATCCTTTTTTGTACTCTCTTCAATAATGGCTGACCCGGCGTTGACAATAAGAATCCCCAGTGCAATCACAGCTGCCGCCAAAGTGAGAACGGTTAGGAGGATCAGTTTAGTGGTTAGGCGCATTTTGATGCTAAAAGTTTCGCTCTCGTGCTGTTTGTTTACTGAATTATTTCTTGCTGTCTTCATTTTTTCTCCCTTCAAATTTTTGTGGATGTAGCCATCACGATTTCTTTTTTTATGTTTGAATTAAAGTGCTTGTCATTTTATCACTTTTAAATAATTTAATATGAGACATCTTGTTGTTATATTCATTTAAAATTATTTTCATTTATATATCTTCTGTTTTAACCTTGATAGCCACAGTGATTAGAACTATACTATAATTAGAACAACAGATTCTCAACAAGAATCCTGGTTAATAAAACGATGTAAGAAAGGACTAAATGGACAAAATACTGATGAATAATCAAAGAATAAGATCTCAGGTTGATATGGTAAAAACGAAATCTCGGGTTAGTATGGAAAAAATGAAAGACTGTGTCTGGATCTATGATTTTGATATGAAGCGTTTTTTGTACATCAACGCCTCCTCATCCCAATTAGGAGGATTGACAGCGGATGAAGCAATGAAAAAAAAGCAGAAGCCTTTTTTACTAGCGAATCTCTGGAAAAAATAGAAAGTGCCTGTTATTATCGTTATCTACAGTATATGGATGGCAACAGAAGTGACAACATTGTTTATGATCTTAGTGAGTATCAACAATATAATCAGGATGGATCCATTAAACATATTGAAATGTCGACCCGTTTGGATTTTAATGAAAATACCCATTCAGTTGTTATGATCGGCGTTTCGCGAAATGTGACGACCCAAAAAATCCATCAGCAAGAACTGATAGAAACGATTAAAAGTCAGCTTATTCTGATAAAAGAATTTCAGGTCGTTGATAATGACAAACCGGAACTGCAGGTATATTTTTTTGGAAAATTCAGGGTCTTGAACAGTCACGTTAAAAAACCAATAAAATGGCGAACGACCAAAACCGAAGAGTTATTTGCTTTTTTAATCGAAAATGACAAGCCCTACGTTTCAAAAGATAAAATACTAGAATCGCTTTGGCCGGATCTTGGTATCGAAAAAGCCGCAAAATATCTTCACACAAACACTTATAATTTAAAAAAAGATTTAAAATCAGCCGGAATATCTTTTCAATTGGAGTTAATTAATGGTTTTTACTGTTACGATGTCCAAAATATTCATTCTGATCTGGCAGAATTAAGAAGCATGATTAAAACGGTCGGAGTCGACTATGAAAATTTCGATGATGAGGAAGTGGATAAAATCGAGCAAGTTATTTTATTATATGAGAGTGATTATCTGGCTGAAAACGATTACTTATGGGCGACCTCACAGTCTGCTTTTTATCGGAAACAGTATGAAAAATATGTGTTTACGCTTGCCAGATATTATTTTTTCAAACGCAATTATCCTTCAACAGAACGAGTTCTTTGCAAGCTTATTGAAATTGATAATTTCAATGAAAACTATCACGAATTGCTGCTGCAGGCCTATCTTTTTGATCAGGACTATATTTCTTTTGTTGATCATTATAAAGAATTGAAAGCGTTATTCTTAATGGAGTTGGATCAAACCCCTTCACCTTCTATCCAGGGGCTTTATAAAAAGTATCAAGATTCCGTGGAGGTCAGTCGGAACAATAAAAATGTTAAAACGGATCTTTAATTTCGAGACCTACACAGATGAAGCTTTTGGTGGCACCAAGCTTCAAAAGCGATTTCAAGATACGCCTTTATCCCTTGGTTGTCCGGCTTACGGATATTGTGATGAAAGGACATTTCGGCTGTCATGTTACAAAAGCGCCCCTTCGTTAAGCAAGCTGCTCTTCCCGTACCAGCAGGAGGGCGGCTTTTTTATGATACTTCCGCTAAGGCTCCATCAGTCGCAAGTGGTATTTTTTTGTCTGATCAAAGCATATGGTCTAAATCCCGAAATAAGTAAAATGTATAAGTAATTCGGTAATATATCTATTTATATTTTAACACTTTAATAATATTATTGAATAAACAACAAAGCCAGGCTAGTGATCGCCAATGGATTTGGAAAGGAAGAGCGATGGAGAAGAGTATTAGAATTGAATCAATCTCTCAATTACATGATTTAATCGGTTATGGGAAGCCGAAACATCCACTGATAACGCTGATTGATATAAAGGAAATAGATCCGACTGTGTCAACGCTTGGGATTCATGTTTTCACAAATTTCTATACAATTAGCTTAAAGGAAGGCAATAGTTGCAGAAATAAATATGGTCGGCAATATTACGACTTTCAGGAAGGAAGTCTGACATTCATGGCACCTGAACAGGAATTGCAAGTGGATGAAGACAATTCAGAAGTGAAAAGCTACAGTGGATGGCTTCTTTGCTTTCATCCTGACCTAATCTACAAAAGTTCACTGGCACAAAAGATGAATCAGTATACGTTTTTTTCCTATACGAGTACTGAAGCACTACATCTATCAGAACAGGAAAAGATTAAAATTACAACGATTGTAAATGAAGTGAGCGACGAGTTCAGCCAGAACATTGACGTTTTCAGCCAGGATTTGATCATTTCATATGTCGAATTGCTTTTAAACCACTGCAAGCGATTTTATGGGCGACAATTCATCACTAGAGCAAAAGTGAATAAGGAGGTCATTGTAAGATTTGAAGAACTTCTAAAAGGCTATTTCAACTCCGCTAAGCCAGCACTAGATGGGTTACCAAGTGTCAAATATTGTGCTCAGAAAATGGGCTACTCAGCTAATTATTTGAGTGATCTATTGAAAAAAGAAACAGGAAAGAATACGCAGGAGCATATCCATTTCTTTTTGATTGAAAAGGCAAAAACCTTACTCAGGGAGACAGAAAAACCCGTAAATATGATTGCCGTTGAATTGGGATTTGAGTATCCTCAACACTTTTCAAAACTCTTTAAGAACAAGACCGGAATGTCACCTGTAAAATATCGGAATTGATGAGGGAGAAAATAATGGATACGAAAAAAAGAACCGCTAGAGTTGCAGGACTTCTGTATTTAGCTGTGGCCATAACAGGATTTTTTTCACCATATGTGAGAGGCCGACTGATCATAGCAGGAGATGTGGCTGCAACCGCTAAGAATATCTTGGATTCTGAATGGCTTTTTCGATTAGGCATGGTAAACGACCTGATTATGGCGGTAAGTTGGATTATGTTGGGGTATGTGTTATATACGCTATTTGAGGCAGTAAATAGAAATCAGGGGCTGTTAATGGTTTCATTTGTTCTGGTAGGCGGTGCGATAACGTGTATTAATGTA